>NZ_CP012699.1 GCF_001314225.1 Microbacterium sp. No. 7 | reverse complement strand
CCGTCGGGGACGGCTTACCGCTGCGCGGCCCGTCCCTGCGATGCCGGCAAGCCGGCCTCACCTCGTGGGACGGCGCCGGTACCCGGCGCCCCGTGCGGGCGAACCGATCCCAGCCTGCCAGCCGGCGCTACTGCGGCAGCGGTTCGAGGAGCTCGGGACCGTTGGCGCGGATCCCGAACGGGCTGACCGCGTCGAACTCGAGGCCGGATGCCTCGGCAACGCCGGCGTGCACGGCCTCGTCGACGAGTGCCTGGTCGCCGATAAGGGACGGGTCGAGCCAATGCAGCCATATGTGCTCGGGGAGGATGACTGGGTTGCGGTCGTGGGTGCCGGCGAGAGTCTGTACGGCATCCGATGTGACGATGGTCGCAGTGAGCACCCAGTCGCCCTTGGGATCGACGACGATGACGGGCACGCCCACCTGGTGCATTTCCTCGAGCAACACGACGGCCGCGCTGGTCTTCCCGGCGCCCTTCTTGGCCAGGATGCCGTTGGAGCTGGTGATGAGCTTGAGGGGAAGGTCCACGCCCTCGGCGACTTACAGGCCGGCGGTCATGGCGTCTCGTCCGGGTCGGGCTTGCGATAGCGGATCTCGTGGCCATCCGCGCTGAATGTGATGCCCGGCTCGAGCGGAGGCCGGAGCTCGGGGATGGGCTCGAAGTCGTGGGGCGTGAAGTTGCACTCGAGGGTGCCGGCGTCGATGCGCTGCTCGAGGTAGTGCTGCAGTCGCGCTGTGGCGGTGGGTGAGGCGTCGAGGATGCGGGTGGAGATATCGGCGAGCGGCTCGGTCCTGGACTGCGGCATGAGCCCGAAGATCCCGAAGGTGATCTCCGGGTCGTGGTTCCACAGCTGGATCGAGAGCGTCCCGGATCTGCTGAACGGACTGATGTACCAGGTAGCGACCGTGACCTGGTCGAGGCGGACGGTGGCGGTCGGCTCGGGCGCACGCAGGAACCGCTTCGTGGAGAGGGTGAGGTTGTGGTCGTCGTCGACGGTGACCGCGCCGCCGGCAGCCCAGATCGGATCCGCGCGCTGCATGATCGCGCCAGCGAGGGCGATGAGAGCTCCGAGGGCCGCGGTCGCGGCGATGACGATGCCGGGGGCCAGGAGCGCATCGAGCCACGGTGTGCCGGTGAGAGGGGCGAAGATCGCGCCGGTAGCGGCGAGCGTAGCGAGCATGGCGATGCCCATCACGAGGACCATTCGTTCGATCATGGCTGCTCCTCTCGGCCGACCGCCTCGGCTTCGACGCCGGTGGCGAGGATCCGCAGCGCGTTGGCCTGCTGCGCGGGTGTCATCGTGATCGTGGCGTCGACGACATTGTGGATGCTCAGGCTGTACTCCCCTGCCCTGTCGAGCGCGATCGTGGCCACGGCGAGCAGCTCGGGGTCCTCGGGGAGAGAGATGGGGATTTGTCCGAGCATCGGTCAGGGTCCCTTCTCGGCCGTGGTTTTGCGGACGGTGGTGTGTGACTGCTTCCGCGGCTTGGTGACGGGGATCTTCACCTGGGGGTGGTCGCGAAGATGGTCGAGGGAGGGTCTGGGTGCGTCAGCGAGCCACGCTTGCGTACGGCCCGGGTGGATCTGTCCGCTGGGGATCACGATCCTCCAGTCGCGGACGGCCTCGAGCAGCTCCCCTTTGGCGACTTGGGCGCGGAAGCGATTGCGGAAATCGAGCTGCTCGATGATGACGCCGCTGGCGGCGGTGAGGCGTTCTCCGGAGCGATCGGAGCCGGTACGGGAGATCCGGGGGACGCAGACGCCGCGGTCGCGGAGGAGAACGATCGCGAGGGTATGCGGCTTGAGCCACCCCTGCTTGACCCAGGCGGGGTTGACGGGGGCGCCTCGATCGACGATGTCCCAGAGTGATTCCCGGGCGTGGGCGAGCTCTCGTTGCTCTTGGGTGAACATAGATGCCGGCGGGAGAATGCGCTCCTGGATCTCAGGGAGCCGGCGCGCAGGGATGCCGTGGCGCACCCATCGGCGGACGGTGGAGGGCGAGACGCCGAGCTGGGCCGCGGCGCGCGTCGCGTCGACGCGGCCGCGGCGCCCGAACGCCGCATAGCTGTTGGACAGGACCGTGCCGAGTCGGCCTTCATCCCACGGCCGCTCGGGTTCAGTTGGGTGGTCAGCTCGCATCGTCGGGTGCTTCCTCTGAGTGCGCTCGAGCCAGGTCGTCGGCGGCTCGCGTGAGCAGCGCGGCGGTGATGTCGGGGTCGATGAGCTCGACGTTCTCGGCCACCTCGCGCAGCGAGAAGACGAGCTCGGCAGGCGTCAGCTGCTGCACCCGCTCAGTAAGTTCGCTCACCTTCTCCGCCCTTTCGCTTGTGGTCATGCAGACGACGGCGCCCACGCCCAGCTGTCGGGGTCGGCGCCGCGTGCGAAGTATGCCTGGCCGATCTCCTCGGCAGAGGCTGACAGCTCCAGGCCCGCGTTGTCGGTGAGCGGGTACCACTGTTGGAAGACGAAGCGGATCGCGTCGAGAGTGGATTCGTCGGCTGACACCACTCGAGGGAGTTCGCCGCTCTCGATGGCGATCGCGAGCTCGGCAATGGCTTCTCGCAGAGGCGTTCGAGGCATGGGGCTTCTCCTAGTCGACGTCGAGCTCGCCCGCGAGGGGCTCTGCCGTGAGTTCGTCCACGGTGGTGCCGAGTCGTGTGGCGAATGCCTCGAGCTCGACGCTGCGCCAGCGTGTGCGGCCGGTGAAGCGGGTTCGCAGGGCCTGATCGGATATTCCGGCGAGCTCGGTGAACTCACGGAAGGTCCCGGCCTTGCGGATGCGCTGCAGGATCTTCTTGTTGACGTCGGGAGAGACCTGGATGCGCGTGTAGCCGAGCGCCGGCGGCCGGCCGCTCTTTCCGCGCTGCGCCCGCGCTGCGCGCAGTGCGATCCACCGGTCGACGTCGTCTTCGTCGAAGCCCGGGGATCGCATCCATTCGGGTGTGGTGGGCTGCGGGAAGTCGGGATCGCTCATCTCGCCGGTGCTGGCGAGATTGTGGATGTACTTCACGCTGACGCCGAGCTTGGCCGCGATATCGCGGTAGCCGATGACGTTGATCTTCTTCGCGGTCACGCTCTCACCTCCTGGGTTACTGATCAGGCAGATCAGCATGGTCTCTACCCATCAAATATAGGATGACCTGACCCCATAAATCAACGTCCTGGGACGCGGAGAGGGGCCGCATCCGGTGTGGGATGCGGCCCCTCTCGTGGTGTGATCATGCGAGTCGCGCGGCGAGCTCGTCGATCTTGTCGGGACGGAAGCCCGACCAGTGGTCTTCGTCGGTGATGACGACGGGTGCCTGCAGGTAGCCGAGCGACTTCACGTGCTCGAGCGCCGCGGGGTCTTCGGACAGGTCGAGGATCTCGTAGTCGATGCCCTTGGCGTCCAGCGCCCGGTAGGTCGCGTTGCACTGCACGCAGCTGGGCTTGGTGTAGACCGTGATGCTTGCGGGAGTCGTCTCCTGCATCAATTCTGCGGTGGTTGCGGTCATCGGTGGTTCACCTCCTCTCGTGGTGGTCGTGGTGCTGTCGGTGGTCTAGTGGAAGGCGCGAGGGTCGCCATCGTTGTCGTGGGGTCCGACACCGTCGAAGCCCAGCCCGGTCAGATAGTCGATGTTCCAGTTCTCGACGTATTTGTCGCTCAGAACGTTTTCGAGGAAGTCGAGAGCGCCTCGGTCCCCGCCTTCCATGTAGGCGTGCTGCAGGCCCTCGTATTCCTCGGGGGTGAGCTTCTGTCCGATGTCGCGCATGCGGGAGTAGTCCTTTGGCCCCTGCATGCCGGAGACCTTCACGCGGACGCCGTTCGCGGTGGGCTTCTGGTTGGCGATCGCGCGTCGCACGGCCTGCGCGCGGCCGCGCTTGGTGGTGACTGCTTGACGGGCTTTCGTGGTGAGCTTCTTCATCACGGTTGCGGAGGGGTTGTGCTGCCCCTTGATCCACCGCTGCACGGTCCGCTGAGAGACGCCGAGCCGGCGCGCAGCCTCTTTCGTGGAGATCGAGGTGATCATCCGCTCTGCGCCGCCCTCGGCCTTTACAGAGCGTGTGGTGCTGTACAGGGACCGGAGCATCCGGACGACGCCGGGTGCGCCCTCCCCGGCGCCGGTGGGGGTCGCTTCCTGGCGGGTGAAGGCCTCGAAGACGGCGTTGCGCTGCTTGGCTGCGCGTTCTGCAGCTGTACGTGCGTCGTCAGCGTCCATCGTCGGCTCCTCTCTCGCTGGTCATCGTCAGAACACCTCGAGGTCCAGGTGGTCCTTGCCGTCGTAGCGGCCCTCACCGGTCAGGAACTGCAGGTGCTCGTTGAGGAACGCGAACCCCTCGGGCTTGTATTGACCGAGCCCTCGGCCGAAGTCGCGCGGCCGGCCGGGCCATGCCTTCTCCGGGTCGATCTCGTTGCTGGTGTAGAGGATCGTGTCCTGCTTGACGGCGACGGGCCAGCGACCCGTTTCGGTGCCGATCTGCACGATCCGGCGGATGATGTTGGCGCGGGAGCGAGCCTGGATCAGGTGGTACCGCTCGGGTGCGAATCCGGGGCGCCCCTTCATGTGCTCAAAGCTCGCCATGCGGCCCAGGCCGCGGGTGTAGGTGGGCTTGACGAGCTCGCGCACCGCCTGGTCGTCGGGGTCCGCGGTGTCGAGTGCGGCGCGGGCTTCGGCGATCCGCTCGGCCCAGCTGTCGAGGATCCGGCCGTGGTTGTCCCACACGTACGCTTCGACGATCTCGAGCTCGTAGCCGAGCTCCTGGGCGACAGTGAGGGTCGCGGTGGTCAGCCAGCTCTTCATGCCGGCGATCTCGCCGTCGCGGTTGAACGGATCGATCGGGTTCGGGTGTAGCCACTCGCGGCGCTCGGGGAGGACGACGCGCCAGTAGCCGGGCGTGGTGCTCTTGAACTCGATCCGGGAGCCTTCGGGCAGGTACCGGGGCTCGCCGATGCCGTAGTGCTGGCCGCTGACGCCGGCGAGGTAGGAGCCGCCGCGGTCGAAGGCGTGCACGTAGGTGTGCTCGAGCTCTTCACCCACCGGCTTGCGCTGCCAGTTGATGTCCGACTCGAGGGTTGCGATCTCCGCCGGCCCGACAGGCGTGTGCGGGGTGAACCGCTCGAGGCGCTTCTCCTTGCTGGGAGCGAGATCGAGCATGAGGTCGATGCCGGTGACTGCGGCGCTGACCGCGTAGGGCTTGCCGATCATCTCGGCGTATCGCTGCAGGCGGCGAGCGATCGTGGCGCTGTCCGCGTCGCCGGCGCACAGTGCGGTGAAGTCGTCCTGCAGCGCAGCCATCAACGCGAACCGTCCGCGCAGCCGGTCGTTGCCGGGCATCCACACGCGGGTCATCGGGTTGAGGGCCACCTGGGTGCCGCCGATCTCGTACCCCTCGGCGATCGCGTCGGTGAGGAACGGATGGTCGACGGTGAGCTTGTACAGCTCCTCCGTGCGCTCACGGCCTTCGTGGGAGGTCAGCTGGTCGACGGGGAGGCCGAGCTGGCGCGCCGCGGCATCCGTCACGAGCAGCTGGCCGTCCTCCGACTTCCAGGCGCCCGGGTGCCGGTAGCCGAGCCCGAGGTTGGCGATGACCTTCGCGGCGTCGCCGATGTGCCGGATGGGGAACGGGAGCGGCACGCACTGACCGTCCGGGAGCCAGACGCCGTGCTCGTCGAGCACGCCCACGACGCCGCGGAAACCCGATCCTGGAGCGATCGCTGCGCGCTTGGCGGGGGCGGAGGCCGTCGCGGCCGGTGAGGGCTGCGTCGACGGCCGCTCTGCCGGCTGCGGGTCAGAGGTCAATGGCGACGCGGCGGTCTCGGGGATCTCGAGCAGCGGTTCAGGCGCCGGGGGTGCGTCCTCAGCGGCAGTGTCGTCGAGCAGTGCCCCGAAGTTCACGGGACCGTCGAACAGCGACGGGTCCGGGGAATCGGTGCCGGGATCGGTGTCGTCGTCGCTGCCGTGCTCGCCGAACAGTGCGCTGAGGGGGAGGTCCCACACCTTCATCGGGGGGCCGCCCTGGATCGGGCGGACGGTGTGCTGAGTGCTGCTGTCGCGGTTGGTGAACTCGGGTGTGATCCAGAAGTGCGGGGCGCCGGCAAACGAGGAGCCGATCGAGGTGGTGGTGTCGCTGAATCCCATGCCGGCGCCGGCGGCGACCTTCTTGATGACCTCGAACGTGACCATCGGGAACAGGTAGAGCCGTTCAGTCCCGTCGCTGTGCACCTTGATGGTGCCGACCTTCGGGCCGTTGGGCACGAGGACGTCGTTGGGCTGCTTGCCGCGGCGGCTCCAGCCGAGCTGCTCGGCGTTGTCCGGCGCCTCGCCATCGGTGAGTGAGATGTGCGCAGCCTGGCTGGCGAGCGCTTCGCGCAGCAGTTCCATCGTGAGCAGTGCGACGTCGCCGCTGCCGGGGTCCTGCAGCCGGATCCCCTCATCGATTCCCGCCTCGGCCCAGGCGTAGAACTCGTTGGCTTCGTCGCGGGTGAGCGCCTTGTTCTCGATGAGCATGCGCAGCATCAGAGCGATCCCGTGGACGGAGACCACGGCCGCGGTGATCATGCGGCCGCGTGCACCGTCGTTGTGCGGGACATCGCGCAGGCGTCGCGTCCAGGCGAGGGTGAGGGCGCGCAGGCTGAGCGGCGAGGTGCTGTCGGGGTCGAAGTACTCGGCCTGGATCGTGTCGCGGTGAGCAGCGAGCCATTGCAGCAGCGCAGCGCCGAGGAGTGCCCTCTCCTCGCGGTGGGTCTTCTCCTCGAGCTGCATGAACGTGGCGGTGCTGTCGGGGATCTCGCCCGGGTTCAACGCGATCGTGAACAGGCGCTGGAGTGCGGAGCCGGTGATGCCGATCTGGCCGGTAGCGATGACGGACGCGTTGATGCGGCCCTGCGCGGTCACTCCCCCACGGGCCTTACCGGCGACGTGGCCGCCGCCGTCGAACAGTGCCCGGACGAGGTTCTCGAGGCGCGCCTCGGCCTTCTTCGCGTCGATGTCGACGAAGTCGTCGGCGAGGACGGGCATGTAGTCGGCGGAGCGGACGACCCGCATCAGGCCGATGCCGGACTGAGATCCGCCGGCGGCGGTGGCGGAGAGGATCGTCTTGGGCGAGCCTTCCTGCTGCACAAGGCCAGGCGCGAAGTAGTGCATGCCGAGTCGGGCGAGCGTGGACTTTCCGGATCCGGCGGCGCCGTTGAGGTAGCAGACGTGGGGCACGGGCGCGAACGGCGCCCGCCACACCAGGCCCAGCACGGGAGCCATCGCCCGGGCGGGCAGCTTCTCGCGCAGTGGGACGGTGCTTCCCTCCCACGCGGCCCGCAGAGCCTTTGCATCCGTGGTGGGCTCAGCGACCCGCAGATGCTCGATGCCGCCAACCATGCGTGTCCGCAGCGGCATCGACCCCTGCGCGGTGATCGCTCCGTCTGCGTGGACGAAGTAGCTTCCCGACTCCCCCTCACGCCACCCAGTGGTGGTGTAGACGCGCTCTCGCGCGTACGGGGCGGGGCGGGCGTTGTGCAGGGCGTCCCACGCCAGCTCGCGGCCGCGGCGGGACGTGTTCTCGAGCATCCCGACCCACGGCAGCGCGTCAGCCCACGTCCCCCGCTGCAGCTGCTCCTCATCCCAGGTGACCACCTGGGACTCGATCTTGTTGCTGCCGTTCTCTTCGTAGACCGGGTTCCCCTCCTCATCGCGGACCCAGCGGGAGAACCGGACGGTCATCTCGTGGGTGGCTCGGGTGATCTCCGACTCCTGGCCGTTGTCCTCGAACGCGACCGAGAGGATGTCGCCCCAGCCGTCGATGACGCGGTTGAACCGGCGGCGGGTCCCGTCGCCGTCGCGCTCCCACTTGATCTCGACGGTCTGCCCCTTGCGGACGGTAAACTCGCGGCCGCGGTTGGGTGTGTCGTCGTCGCCGGGGATGAACGTGTTGCCCGTGAACGCGGGCGGGTCGCCGGCCTCGTGCTCGCGGTCGCCGCCAAACTGCACTCGCCGGTCAGCGGGCTTGAGCCGCTCGGTGATGCTGGTCGGCACGCGGACACCCGTGAGGTCGTAGGCTTCCTGCGCGGTGCGGGCGGCCTGGTCGACGAGGTTCTCCGCCTCTTGCATCACGGTGCGGCTGAGGGGATCCGTGGCCCCGGTCGCCGTCACCACTTCGCCGACGCTCGCAGCGACCCGGCGATAGCGGAGCAGCGCCTCCTTCGCCCACGCAGCGATGTCCTCGTCGTGCTGCGCGGGTTCCTCGCCCGACGCGACCAGATCCTGGTGTGCGCGGATCTCCGCACTGCACACGGCGATCGCTTCGATCCCCTTCACCGTGTCAGCGATCAGCTGGAGCAGCACGGCATTGCCGACCGAGATCTCCTCCAGGTCCTCGACACCCAGGCCGGCCTCGAGGTGATCGGTGAGATCGCCCTTGTCAACATCGATCGCCGGCCGGTAGAGGGTCACCGTCGCGCCGACCTCGCCGAGCATGTGGTGCAGCTGCGCGGCCCGCTTGTAGCCGGCGCTATCCCGATCGGCGACCACGTTGACCGTGGCCCCGGTGAACACGTCGGCGAGCTCACGGGGGAACGACCCGGACCCCTGGGCGTTCGTGGTCGCGACCAGGCCGCGGGCTGCAGCGTTGTCGGCGTCCTTCTCCCCCTCGACGATCCACACAGGCTGGTCGGTGGCGATCGCACGCAGCACGTCGGCGTGCTGGTACAGGACGGGGGTGAATCCGGTCGGCTTCTTGGTGACCCAGCGGCCGGCCGCCGAGCGGAAGCGCTGACGGAACCGCTTGTGCACGGCGCCGTCGACCACGGCCTGCTCGCGGATGACCTCTTCGACCACGGTTCCGGCTGCGTCGGCGTACGGGTAGGTCGTCACCTGTTCCCATTTCGCCCCGGCGAGCTCGTCGACGTCGACGAGGCCGGTGATGCGGCGCGGCACCCGGTGCGCGGGCTCGAACTTCGGCTTGCCCTTCGCGGGCCGCGGAGCGTCCTTCTCGGGGAGAGGGGCGTCGAACAGATCGGTGGCGGACAGGCCGATCGCGCTGGCGACGTCGCGGTAGTCGGCGTGGCACGTGAAGCAGTTGAGCAGGACCGCCTCGCGGCGCCGGTCGAACTTCACACTCAGCGAGCGGTGAGTGTCGCCGTGCACCGGGCACAGCGCCATGAACTTGTCGCCCCGGATCGACTCGGGCTTGAACCCGCCGGCGTCGAGAGCGTTCCACACTCGATCGACCGCCGACCCGGCAGCCCCAACAACAGGAGAGTCAGTCAGCGTCACGTGCCCGACCCTCCCGTGAAGACCACGGGAGGAGAGACACGAGACACAGCCGCAGGCTGAAGCTGCTTCAGAAAAAGACGAACTTCGGGTACCATGACGTGCAACACCTCCTTTCGGTGCGATTCAGTTCCCTGTGGGGGCCAACCCAGGAACTACAACTTCAGATCTCGGACCACCTGCTCGCCAAAGCTTCGGGTCCGAACCAGACTCCCGAAGATCCCCGGTCGCCAAACCGGGGATCTTCCTCGTTATGCGGTGCGCGGCATCGGCAGCTCCTGTCGCGACTCGTCGGCGCGACGACGCTGTTCGGCCGCCGCAAGTTCTTCGTGGATGTACTCCGGGATCGGAAGGTCGTAGAGCTCTGCAAGCTGCATCGTGACCCAGCTGCCGAGCGGGATGCCGAGTTCCTCAGCCTTGCGCTCGTACAGGTTGTGATGGTCGATCGGCACGCGGACGAGCATCTGTGCTCGTTCCCCGCGAACTCGGCGCCCAGGCCGTGCTGCTCTTGCCGCTGACATGCGTCATTCATAGCACGGAACAGATACAGATACCGCAAGCCACACTCGGCGCGTTGGCGTGTCGGATCGGTCAGCTCGTCCATGACCGTCATAGGTGCAACTTCCGACGTTATCCGGACATCGGGTGCCGAAAGTTTTTCAGTCCTCCAGTGCCATCGCTCCTCGGAGCTTGTGCCGTTGGGGCGTTTGGGGGTTAACACGTATATGTGTTGAGTTTCCGGTAACGGTTACGGTTGCGACGCCCAAGGGGGTGATAAATCCGAGGTCAGATGGATGATTCAAGTTTTGTGAGCCTGTCTTCCGGCGCGGGATGGGTCGGTAACATCCGCGTGATTCCGGGGGTGGCGGGCGCCAGAAAATCGGTAACACGCCCCTTATTTCGCCCCAGATGGCCCGGTTGGAGGTGTCTGTCTCTGTCAGAGTGGGCGGCGTGGAGGTCGTGAGCGTCGAGGATCTGGTGCCGAGGGCACTTACCGCGCTGCGCGGATCTCCCGCCGTGGAGCGGCTCGTGGGCGCGATGATGTTCTCGTTGTGGCGGCCGTTCCCGAAGCCGATCTATCTCTACGGTGATGCGCCGGACAAGGTGATGGCGGCGTTCGCTCTCGCCGAGCTCGGAGGGCGACCGTGGAGTGAGCTGCGCGCGGACGGGATCCCGTTCGAGATGCGCAAGGGCGAGTGGTTCGTCATCGAGCACCCGATGGTGCTGGAGGATCTGGTCCCTGCTCATCGCCCGACCCTGTTGAAGAGAGAGCTGCGGAAGATCCTGGATGGCCTCGAGCTGAGCGGCGCGATGGGACGGAGTGGGGAGCTGGCGGAGGGTGTGCCGCCGGCGACGATCATCACCGGCGATCGCGCGATGCTTCCCGACTTCCGGGACCGGGTCTTCTCGCTCGAGCTCTCCCCGGACCTCGAACGGAGCCAGTACAGCGCGATCGTGTCCGGCGAGACCGCACACGCTCGCGTCGAGCTCGGCCGGAGGATCCGGGAATGGATGCGCGGTGCCGGCGCACCATCGATGGACGACTACCTCGACATGTGGGTCGGGCTGCATCGTGTACCAGAGACCGACCGGTCGTCCGTCGCCGCGTGTCGCTTCGGGCTGCGGCTGCTGGACCAGTTCCTCGACGCCCACCAGATGCCCTTCGATGCCTGGCCGTGGACTCGGGAGTCGCCGCGGCCGCCATCGACGAGCGACGCTCTCGAGACGCGCGCTCGCCCTGGCGGCCAGGTCGAACGCTCCGCGACTCGGCGGCCGGCACGGCCGACCACTACGGCAGTGGAGCGTCGCGCGAAGCCGGCGCGGGCGCCATCGCCGTCGACGACCGCCGCCGCGGATCCTCACCTGGTCGACGCGCTCGTGGGCTCCGTCCGTCATGCAATCGACGAAGGGCGCGCGCACGTGTACGACTCGCACGGCTCGTTCTCGGAGGAGAGCTCCAAGAGCGGCCGCCGGGTCGGGATTCTCACCAATGGCCGGCTACTGCTGCTGTGCGCGCCTGCGCGCACACTCCTGGCTGCAGATCTCGCCGTCGACGAGCGACCCTCCTTGCCACAGCTCTCGGCCGCCCTCGAGCTCGTCGGCCTGGTGGGAAAAGACGAAGCAGGCAAGCTGACCCGTTCCCACGTCCACGAGGGGAAGACGGTGAAGGTCTGGGATGTCGCCCCGGACGAGTTCTGGTCATACGACTCAGACGACCCGCGCGCCCACTCGTAGGGTCCTCACCCTCACCCGAGGTGTCGCTCGAGCTACGGAAGCGGCTTGCTCAGAGCGCGCGCGGCTTCGATGACCGAGATCGAGCTGAGAGTGAGCGGTTGAACGCTCTGGAGTGTGAGCGGGGCGGGTTCTGCGGGCGTCGCCCACAACATGACGTTCCGCCACGACGGGCGGTGGTACGACCACCAGCTCACGCCCGCCCACCGTCGTCTTCCGTCGTGGTGGGTCTCGGCGAACAGCGCCGCGGCCTTGCTCTGAGTGAATGCCTTGTTGCGGATGACGACCTGGCTGGGTCGCATCCCGAGGTGCTGCAGGTTCGTCGTGTCGTCGAAGTCGAAGATCGACAGGTCGTCGTCGACGGAGAACGTCGCAAGCGCGCGGCGCAGCCCGCTCGGGTGCTCGAGCATGTCAGCTGACCAGGTGGCGAGGTTGCCCAGGGTCTCCCCCACGGCGCCCTCAGCTGCTGGCGAGAGGTACCAGGCGTCGTAGAGCGCCGGGTTGTCCCATCGGCCGGCGCCTTGCGGCTTGTGCAGGTAGGTGGCGTGGCCGGACTTTCCGGGAGCAGCTGCGGGGTCGTGCAGGAAGACGCGGTGCAGCAGCATCAGGCGTAGCCGCCGGCGAGCTCCTGGTCGAGCGCGTCGATCACAGGCGCAGAGCCGGTCGTCCTGAGCACGTCGATCGGCCGCGCGCCGTCGAGGAAGGCGTTGCTGCCGTTGAGCCACGAACCGATCACGGACGGCTTCCACAGCAGACCCGCACGAGCGATGACGTGGTCGAGGTCGACGATCACTCGAGCGTTCTCCGAGTTCGGGCGCTCGGATCCGTCGATCCACCGCGTGGGCTGCGACGGGGACACCTCGAGCATCGACGCGAGTTGCGCCTTGCTTCCCAGCGCGGCCGCGACCGCGCTGGCACGGTCAGCGATCTGGATCGCGACGACGTAGTTGGACCGCTTCGCCGCCGCATCCCGCAGCGCGGCGCCGGCCTTGCTCGTGGGATTCTTGGCGATCGACTTTCCGGCAGAGATCTTGCCGGTGCCCGCCGATCGTGCAGTGAAGGTTCGCTTGGCCATACCCCCACGATACGCCCAATTCTCATATTGGGCATCGATCGAGGAATCTAGGGAAGTCTAGCGATTCACTAGATTCCGCTAGATATCGGTAGAGGTGGTGGCGTCAGCTGTAGGGATCTTTCTGAAATGTCCATTTCGCAATTGAAATGTCCACGCGATGTCCATATGGACATTTCGGACGCCGGCCGACCGTCGCGATCATGTGGGCGGCGGTTTCACAGCGCCTCAGCTTCTCTGCTGGATCGCGGCTAGCGCCCGGGTATTGTCGGCACGATGCCGTTGCCGCGTATCCGTTGTTGAAGGGGTGAGTATGTCTGCTGTTGTTGCGCGACTTGACGTGGACCTCACGGATATTGAGTGCATTGTGAAGGTCACGCGGCCACTGGTCGGAGTACCGGACTCCGTGAACTGGACGGAGTTGCCGTCGGGCGTCGCGAAGATCTCCGCTGACGCGACGTTGTACATCTTCGATGACGACGACGAGGGGGAGCCGGAGCGTCGTGTCATCGCGCGCGCTACTGCGTACACCGTCGACCTCGACCGGGTGGGTGACGTCGTTGACGTGTTCGATCAAGTAGGCGGCGAAGCATTCGAGATCACCGAGTCGATTCTCGGTGATGAGAACGTCTTCGAGTGGCTCGACTCCCGCGATCCGCTGGTTGGCGAGCAGGTGTCGCAGCTCGTGATCGTCGAGGGCGTCTTTGTGGAGCCACCGTACCGGGGTCAGCGCCTTGGTCCACGTCTGCTCACGACGCTGGTGGAGACGGTGACCGGCACGGGGAGGGAGACTCTCATCGTTCTCCGCGCGCAACCGGTGCCGTGGGAGCACCTGTCCGAGATCGAGTTTCGGCGCTCCCGAAAGAAGGTCGCTGCGTCGTACGAAAGCGTCGGGTTTGCGCACTTCCGGGACAACATCTATTGGCGTCACAACGCGTTCGTCGGGACCGAGAACCTCGAGGCGTGAGTCACGCCCCCGGTTATTTGGGAACCTTTAGGTCGACCTCCCCGGCCAGGTGGCGAGCGTCGTCGGGCGGGTCCAGTTGCGGCGGGCGGTGCGCTCCGTGGTGAGATCGTGCGGAGCGGCAACGATCCGCACGGTCGCTTCCCGCGTCGATCAGATCCGACGAGCCCTCACTGACTATCACCACGATGGCTCACCAACGTCTACGACGAAGACAACCCGGCCGGATCCTCCACCACACCAGGGGACAGGACCATCAATCAAGAAGGGTTTCTCATGCAGTCAGCGCCTCGAGGATGAGACCGCGCACGTGATCAAAGTCGAGGTCGGCCGGAAGCTGGAGCCACGCGTTCTTCTGACCCTTGTAGTGTGTCCCGACGCCGGCGTCAACGAGAGCCGCCGTGCGCATTGGGTCAAGCTTCACCACCACCTGCCCGCCGCTGGTCATGGCGCGCACGGCGCCACTGCTGCTTCCCGAGACGATGAGACTGCCGCGGTGGTTCCGTGACACACCGTCAAGCGCAGTCATCTCGTGAGCGATCGTGTCGAACACTTCATCCCCAGTCATCACGGTTCTCCCTTCATGCGCGGTCGACGACCCCAAAGCGATCCCTACAGGTGGCCCTCAGAAGAAGTGTCCCACGCAGGCTCCTTCACGCGGAAGACCACGGCGCGCAACGCTTCGGGCGCAGAGCTGCGGATCAAGGCCGCCGGGTTACCGGCTCGCAAAACGTTGGAGGACTTCGATTGGGATGCGCAGCGGAGGGCGCTCGCAGACCAGTTCTGACGACCAACAGCAGTTCATCGTCAGCCGGTTCCTACAGATGTCACGCTCCGAGTTGTCCATTTCGCAGGGGAGATGTCTACGCGATGTCCATATGGACCTTTCGGGGCATTGGGGCGAGTCGCTTCGGTGGGATTCGCAAAAAACGTCGAGACGCCGACTGACCGGCGCTCGTAGATTCGAAGCGTGTCCTCAGTCGTCCTTCCACTCACCGCTCAGCGGCATGCGGAACGTGTGAGCCGGGCACTTCACTGGATGGAGGAGCGTCTCGAGGAGCCGGTGACCCTCGCCGAGATCGCGGCGGTCGCTGGTCTTTCGCCGCATCACTTTCACCGCGTCTTCCGTGCGGTCGTGGGTGAGAACCCGAAAGCGCACCTGCGCCGGTTGCGGCTTGAGCGAGCGGTCTACCGACTCAAAGTCAGTACGGACACGGTGCTGCACATCGCGTTGGAATCCGGGTTCGCAACGCCCGAGACCTTCACACGCGCGTTCGTGCAGCGGTTCGAGATCAGTCCATCGGAGTATCGGAGGATGCTGCGCGCGTACCGCGAGCACGCGGACCTGGCGCAGCAGAGCACGACGTTTGCGGGCTTCGCAGAAGAGACGCCGCTGACACTCCGTTATGACCTCGATGCCGTCCCGGTACGGGTTGAGAGCACCCCCGAGCGGCACCTGCTCGTCCTCCGTCATCGCGGGTACAACGGCCTCGGCATCGGGCACCCATCGGTCGAGCCGTGGCAGCAGCTGAGGGCCTTCGCGATAGAGCACGGCATCGCCCACTCCTCCGACCTCCTCGTGGGCATCACCCCAGATGACCCTTACGTGGTGGACAACGAGCAGATCCGCTTCGACGCTGGCATCCCCATTGCCGCACCGATAGATCCACCCCACCCCTTCACCTACCGCCAGATGCCGGCGCAGGTGTGCGTCGCGCATCGGCACACCGGCGGTGCAGAGCAGATCGCGAAGACCTTCGCGGCTATCGGGGTGCAATGGATGCCCTCAGAAGGGTGGCGGTTGCGCTGCGCACCGCCCTTCGAGATCCATCACGTCGACCAGCGCGCGAACGACGCCGTTCGCGTCAGCTGGACAGACGCCTATGTGCCTCTTGATCACCACCCCGACCATCACCCAGGAGAAGGCCCATGATCGCTTTCGAGTTCACCGAGCACATCGACAGATCGCAACAGGAAGTGTTCGCAGTGCTGGCAGATCCCACAAGGGCGGTCGACTACGTCGACGGTGTCGTGAAGAGCGTGAAGGTGACGGATGGCCCGCTCGCTGTGGGGTCCGTCATCGAGGAGACGCGCCGAGTGAAGAGCAAGGAGGCGACGGGGCAGCTGCAGATCGTGGCTCTCGAGCCGCCCACCGCTTTTGCGGTCGCCAGCGAGGCGGAGGGCATCACCGCGACCTACGTCTACCGGCTGCACCCGGCCGGCACCGGCACGCGGATCGAGTGGACGTGCGAGCTCGCCGCCGGCGGACTGCGGCGGATGATGCTGCCCCTGGTGGCCGCGATCACAAAGAAGGAGGACGGCGACCATCTGGCCCGACTCAAGGCATACATCGAATCGCAGCGAGCAACGGAGACCGCCTCGTGATGCCTTCCGACACCAGCGTCGACGAGGCGCTGGACCGGGCAACCGGGCCACGACGCGGCGAGGTAACCGAACTCCTCGAGCTCTTCGAGCACGTTGCACAGCGCCCGCCGGTGGTGTGGGCGGAACGGATCGTCGGGTTCGGCCAATACGCCTACGCGTACGACAGCGGGCGAGAGGGCATCGCGCCTGAGATCGCCTTCGCTTCCGGGTCCAAGCACACGCTCTACCTGGTCGAGGGGTTTGCCGAGCGGTGGCCCGACCTGCTCGAACGGCTCGGTCCACACCGCACGAGCAGCGCGTGCCTCTACCTCACCCGGTTGTCGGCGGTGGACCAAGATGTGCTGCGGGAACTACTCGATCGCTCCCTCGCCGTCATTCGAGACGTGCACGGCGACGGCAAATGAGCATGGCGTCTCTCGTCCAAGTAGCCCAGCGCGCGGTCGATCTGGAACGCGCCACAGCCTTCTATTCCGCACTGCTCGGCTCCGCCCCTGTGGCCCGCTTCGATCCGCCCGGTTTGGTGTTCTTCGATCTCGACGGCGTCCGTTTGCTACTCGAGAGCGCGGCACCGTCAGCGCTGCTCTACCTCCGCGTCGATGATCTGGAGTCGGCCGTCGACCGAGCCGGCGACGTCGAAATCGTATCCCCAGGGCGGCCGATCTTCACTCACACCACAGATGAGCTCGGACCAGCAGGGCGAGAAGAATGGCAAGCATTCATTCGCGACCCCGAAGGAAACCTCGTAGGTCTAGTGGCATTCAGAGAGCCGGCGGAAACCAAGTACTGACGGCTTCGATGAAGTTGGTTGCGGCATCATGCGCTGGCCAATCAAGATGGACATCTTCCCTCGGCGAAAACTCGCCGGTACGTGGACATTTCTTGAGTCAATAGCCGGTAGTGATGCAGGCTCGATGGACAGGTGGAGCCGTTTCCTACATCAGCCCCTCCGGATCGACTCGGCCGGGATCCACGCGAACGCACTGTGCCGTGAGGTGGTGATGCGCTCGAGCTCGGCAGCACGGCCCTCCCCCGCGGCGAGGGCACCGATGGGTTCGTGGGTGATCGCCAGGAGCAGGCCGCCGGCGGCGTCGAGCATGTCCGCGAACCCTTCGCGCACGTCGATGGAGTACTCGTCGAGGAACAGGGGGCTGATCGTGAGCTCGTCGGTGTCGAGGGAAACGGTGAGGTCCTCCCGGGCGGCCGCGTGGAACCGGATTTCGCCGGCGCGGTCGTACCCCTCCAGGAGCAGCTGCTCCACCGTCGTGATGAGCCGGCCGTCGCGTCGGCTGAGGTAGAACACGTCGCAGGACGGGCTCACGATCACGAGAGGGATGGGGGTCTCCTCGAGCTGCTCGCGCCGCCCACCCCACCAGGTGCGTGACGGGGTGGCCTTGACGGTGGTGATGACAGCGCCGGCGGCCGTCCACGTGCCCGGTGGCACGACGAGGAGACCGCCGTGCTGCAGGTTGGAGGTCCCGCACGTGGCGTGCACGGCCGTCACCAGGACGCCTCCGGTTGGCTGCGGGTAGACAGAAAGACGAAACGCACCATCGCCGAGCTGTCGCCCGCATGCCGCGCAGTCGCCACCAGGGAGCACTGCCCCCTCGAGGATGCTGACGATCTCTTCGCCGAGCTCGCGCGTGACGGCGGTGTCGGGGATGAGCCTCATACCGTCGCGGCGATCCCGGCGATGAGCGCGCCGGCGATCATGTACGGGCCGAAGGGGACACGGCCGCCGCGGCGGCGGGCGAGGATCACGAGCGTGTGAGGCAGCGCGAGCAGGTAAGCGAGGATCGTCGCGGGGATCAGGAGCGGGAGACCGAACCAGGCCAGCCAGGCGCCGAGCGCGCCGGCGAGCTTGACGTCTCCGAACCCCACTGCGCCGGCGAGCCCGAGGGCGAAGTACACGCACCACAGAATGACGCCGCCGGCCACGGCGAGACCTACCCGACCCCAGTCGCCCGTGAACGCCCCCAGGACGGCCAGAGCGGCCCCTACGACGCCGTAGAGCGGGAAGACGATCGCGTTGGGCAACCGATGCTCCCGGAAGTCCCACACGGCCAGCCAGACACCGAACGCGGCGACCACGGCCGCGAGCACCCACTGCACCATCCCGACGCCTCCGAGCGCTCCCGCGGCCGCGAAGGCGGCGCCGGCGACCAGCGCGACGGAGATCCTGCCGGCGACCTGGGTCCAGGAGGCCGGCAGGATCTCCACCGGTCGGGAGTACTCGGGCGTCGCGGTCATGCTCAGCTCGCGTCTCGCCGCCGGATCGAGGCGATGAGCTCCTGCGTCTCGGGCTCGGCCTCGTAGCCGTCCTCGAAGCTGTCCAAGTGGCTCTCCAGCTGCTTCACGAGCCGCTCGACACCAGTCGAGTCGCCGGCTTGGTGCTCGGCCTTGAGGGCATCGCGCCAGAAGATCTCGTTGACCGGGTCCACCATCCGGCCGACCGCGGCCGCGAGACGGGCGTTGGCGCAGTCACCAGCTCGCAGCGACCTGGTCGCGAGTTCGTGCGCAGCATCGCCGACCGCGGCGATGATCTCGTAGCGGATCGGCTCGGCCCAGCCGTAGAACTTCTCCTTGACGCCTTCGAACGGCTGCCCCTTCACCAGACGCAGCGCCTGGGTGAGGTTCGCGGTCGGGGCGGAAGCCGGGTCCTCGCCGACGAGATCGAGCCACAGCTGCCAGTCGGTGCGGACCTCCTCGCGCAACCGGTAGCCCTCGGCACCCACGCGCGGCAGGTACTGCTCGCCGGCGGGAGAGACTCCGAGCCAGGACCGGGCGCGCGAGGTGTGGGAGTTGCGGGTCTGCTGCGCGGCGCCGCCGTGCGGGTCCTTCCCCGGCCACAGCGCACCGTGCACCTGAACGGCCGTCGCCCGCGGGTTCAGGGCGAGGAACGCGATCAGCTCGGTCGCTCGCTGCACGACCGACTGGTTCGTCTTCGACGTCGCCGGCGTCTTGGGAGCCGGACCCTGGGCGCCCACGATCTGCACCGGCCCGAGGATCTGCACGTACGGCGCACCTCGCAGAGGAACGATCGGCCGAACAGGACCGGCCGGCTCCTTCGTCGCGGCCTCCGGCGCGTGCTCGGGTGCCTCGGCCGCGACGTCGGCATCGGTCTCGTCGACGGCCACCCCGACCGCCGCCTCGACGGTCTCGTCGACGGCTGCCTCGTCGGCCTCCTCAACGGTCTCGTCGACGGCTGCCTCGTCGGCCTCCTCGGCATTTTCGTCGACGGGCGTCGCGACGACGTCGACGGACTTGGCCGGCAGCAGGGAGTGCAGGATGCTCTTCCACTCGTCGGCGTCGCCGTCCTCCACGCGGATGTCTTCCTCGACGTCGCGGAGGGTGGTGTCAGCCGGCGGCAAGTCGTCGAGGGTGACCTCGTCGACGGGCGCCCACTCGCTGTCGTTGGTGACGACCTGGTCGCTGCTGTCGAGCAGCTGCAGGATGCTGGCGTACTCCTCCGCGTTGACGATCTGCGGGGTGAGGGGCAGCGTGTGCTCGGCGGCGGGGATCTGCAGCTGGGCGGTGTGGTCGTCGTCGAGGTGCATGGTCCAGTCGCCGGCGAGCTCACCGGCAGTGATCGCGGCGATCCCGACTCGGGGAAGCCTGGTGACCAGATCCGCGAGTTCAGCCCGAGCCTGCTCATCAGGCATGGCGCCCAGGATGACGATCTCCGGCGTCCACGACTCCGCTTCCAGACCCGCCGATCGTGCCTGCTCGATCGAGTCCACCCCCAGCTCCTCGAGAGCTCGTTCGGTCTCCGTGGCCTGCGCGCGCAGGGTGTGCAGCAGCGCGTCGACGTTGTCGACGTGCCGGAACCTGCCAGTGTCCAGCGCCTCCGGGAGCTCCGGCGCGATCCCGACGAGCGTGATGCGCAGATCCTCCGCCCACTGGCTCGTCGCCAGTTCCACGGCCAGCCCGGTGAGAGCGCCGCGGACGGACTCGTCGGAGCCGATCATGTTCAACGCGCCGATGTGCTCAAGGTCGACCATCACGTGGGCGTCGCCGAGGTCCTGGCCGAGCGTGACGAGCGCCGGGTATGGGGCACTGGGAACCCGCTCGAGCGGGGGTAGTTCTTCGGGGTCGACCGACCAGGCCATCTTGTCGTCGCTGACCTCGACGAACGGCGCCGGCAGCTCCGCCGGGGCATCCAGGTAGAGCGCGATCTCGACGTCGGACAGCCGCAGCGCGTACACGGGCGGCAGCGCGTTCCCGGTCTCCTGAGCCCACGCCGCCAGGTGCCGCAGCGCATGGTCGACGTGATCCATCCCCAGCGGGTTCTCCACGGCGCGCAGAGCGAGCTCCATGTCGCTGGCAGCGCCCTCCGGCATCGAGATGCGCTGACCCGGCTTGCGGTCACGGCGCTGCTTCATGCGCCGCACACCGAGGAACACCAGCAGACCGGCGGCTGCGAGAGCCCCGAGACCGCCGGCGGTGCGCACGTTGAAGATCTCGTCGATCCAATCGGTGTCAGCCGCGTCGTCCGCCGCCTGCTCGGCCGCGGGTGCCTGCTCGGCCGCGGGTGCCTGCTCTGCCGGCTCCTGCCCGGTCGTCGCGTCGTCTGCGGCGCCGGGGGCGGTGGTGGCACCGGGGATCGCGCCGACAGCGCCCCCGGCGAGCTCGTCGACGTCGGCCTGCGCCCCTGCGCCTTCATCGACGTGCGAGGACGCGCCCGCGTCCGCTCCCGTCTCCGAGGTGCCGGCCCCGGGCGCGACATCCTCAACGCCACCCGTCTCTACGGGCGGCGCGACCGGGACGGTGGCCTCCACGGTGACGGGCACGTCGACGACCCACCCGGGGTAGATCAGGTCGGGGTCGGTGAGGTGGCGCCCATCCGGCTGCACATCGTCCTTCGTGGCGTCGAAGATCTCCGGGTACCGGTTGCCGTCTCCGAGCTCTTGCTCGGCGATCGCCCACAGGGTGTCACCGGAGACGACGGTCACTTCCTTCTCGACGGTTGTGGTCTCCACCGCGGTCTCCGCTGTGCTCGAGGCGCCGCTGGGCGCATCAGAGGGCAGGGTGAGGACCCAGCCGGCGTTGAGCCAGTTCTCGGGAGTGAGGGACCAGCCGTCCGCCTGCTCGACCCCGTAGTTGAGGTCCGCGATCTCTTTCCACCGCTCCCCCGACCCGAGGGTCTGCTGCGCGATGCGCCACAGAGAGTCACCGTCCTGCACCGTGTAGGTCGGCGCCTCGGCCGCGACGGCCGTGTCCGTGTGGGCTTCGACGGCCGCAGCGGGGGTGATCGTGGAGGACACGGCCGCCGCGGCGGCAGTCGGCTCGGCGGCGGATGCGCTGCTGGGGGTGGCGATGGCGGGCGAGACGCCGGCGAACATGACGACCACCGCGGCGATCAGGAACCCGGCGCCCTGCTGTTGCAGCCGAAGCCCGGGCAGCCGCGGTGCCGGCACCCGGCGCAGCTGGGCGGGCAGTTCGACGAGGAACCCGATTGCGAAGGTGCCCCACAGGATCCACGCGACGATCGGCAGCAGCGTGCCCATGAAGAACTTGCCGCCGTAGTCCGGGACGGATGTGAGCCGCATGACCTCGTCCCAGCTGGGGATCGGGTTTCCGGCGAACACGATCAGCCCAACCGGGATCCCGACCAGCAGGACCAGCAGGGCGATCAGTGATCCGAGACCTTTGAGGATGCGCATGATTGATCCCTCCTGCTCA
This sequence comes from Microbacterium sp. No. 7, assembly GCF_001314225.1. Taxonomy (NCBI): domain Bacteria; kingdom Bacillati; phylum Actinomycetota; class Actinomycetes; order Micrococcales; family Microbacteriaceae; genus Microbacterium; species Microbacterium sp. No. 7. The sequence goes on along the minus strand of NZ_CP012699.1, from coordinate 72,235 downwards.
GCCGTTGGGGTTGGGGACATTGACGGACTGCAGCTCATTGATCTCGAGCTGTGAGGTGCTTGTCGTCGTCAGGGGGATGGTTCCGGACTGGCCGCCCGCCGTCCAGGTGAAGCTCCACTGGGCGGTGGCGGTGACCGTGTAGCGGTCTCCTGGTTGGCTCGAACTTGTGCGTGTGTAGCGGTGACCGCAGGTCGGCGAGTCGGCGACCCCGTACGAGGTGGCGTACGGAGTGCCCGTCCCGACGCAGGCTTTGCTGGTTCCGTCGCCCATGTTCCAGACGACGGACGTGACTTGCACCGAGCCGGTAACACTCACTGGGCCGACCGTCTCCGAGACTCCGAATGGTCCCCAGGTACTCGGGCCAGGGTTGTTAACCCAGAGCCAGACGGGAACCCCCACATAGGATCTCCGGTGACCCCACTCCGGGTTCACTTGAGGGGCCATTCCGATTTCAAACGGTTGGATCCCCAGACGCTGAGCGACGGCATTCGCTGCTTGTGCGGGAGAGATCGCCACGACACCGGGCGGCGGATCGAGAAGCCATTGGCCATAGCCATAGCAGCCGCGGGGGTCGGTGCAGAGCGCGCCAACGAGGCAGGAGTACCACGCTCCCTGTCCCTCGACTCTGCCGGGAGGAGGAGCACTCTGCGGGTCGTCGAGAGACCAGTAGCACTGCCGGTCGTTTGACCAGTAGTCACGCCCGTTGGACGAGCACGGAACGACCTGGTCCTCCTCTTCGCCGGTTCCCTTGTGGATGCACTCGGTGGGACCTGGAGTGAAGTTAACTCCGTCGATGGGTCCTCCGCCTCCGGGGGATCCTCCGCCGGAATCGTCAACGGTGCAGGTGTAGCCAGTCCGAGGGTCACCCGTACAGACGGTGCCTGCCCATGCAGCAGTGGGCAGTGCTACGAGCATCCCCACTCCGAAAACGGTAGCGAGGATCGAAACCGCGATCTTCTTCATCCGCCGCATTGGTCGCTCACTGAGTACTCGATATTGGAGACCAACCACCGAGCCTCGGTGGGGTTGAACAACACGGTGTAGCTTGCCCAGACGACCGTCACACCCTGCTTCGGGACCACCGTTCCGGCGGCGTCTTTGGTGATGACATTGGTCGTGTCCAGGCAGCCCGCGATTAGGGCGCTGCCAAACGGGACCTGCGTTCCATCCTGCAGAGTGAGCGGTCCAGCAGAGCGTTCTCTCGAGACGAAGGTGCTGGAGCCCGAAACTGTTTGCTTTGCATCCGCCGCGGCCTTGGCTGAGTCCGCGAGATCCGCCGCGGCCTGCTGGAATGCAACTTGGTCAATGAGGTCCTGGGCGGCCGCTTCGCCGGGCCAGTCCGTCAGCAGAGAGACCTCGAGTGAGACATAAGCCTGAGTCGTGTTCTCGGCTGCTGTTGTGGCGTCGTTTTCGTCGGACGGCGCGGCGACCGTGGGTGTGGGCGTCGGTGTTGCTGATGGCGTTGAACTCGCGCTCGTAGAGGGTGACCATGTGGGATCAGCGTTTGGCGTGCAGCCCACGAGCGCGATGCCAGCTGCAGCAACGACAGCGACAGCGGCCACCCGCATACGTGAGGTTGTCATCATGAGCAGCTCTCCTAGTTGGTAATCAATTGAGCAGACGCCTTAGCGCCCGCGGCAAGGGTGTTCACGCCAAGGAGGCTGATGAACTTGGTGGCATAGGTGGTCGTCACAGTCACGGTGACAACGTCATCGTTTACTACGACGGTCCCGGTCATTCCGGACGCGGCAATATAGGCCTCGGCGGCAGTCTCGGCTCGCGAGGAATCCACTGAAAGCGAGCCCGACTGCAATGTGTCGGAGCTGATCGCGTTGATTGCAGCTCGGGTCGCGGCGGAGGCCACGGCTTGAGCTTCCTCAGCGGCTGTGTACTTACCAGCGCTGTCAACCACCAGCCCGACCACCGCCATGAGTACTACGACGAGAAGGACGAAGTATGCGGCGAGCGAACCCTCCTCGGGGTTCTTTCGAAGCCGTGTAAGGAGAGTTCTCATCGTCGCTCCCTGTATGGATCTACGGGCGAGCTTGCCGTTGCGGTCATCTGTTTACTGCCGGGCAGCCCCGGCAGTGCGATATCGGATAGTTCGACGTCGCACGTGATGGTGGACGACACCATGCCCACCTGGCCAAGAGGCACATTCATGCCGCTCGTGTCGACCGTGACGGTCAGTGAGCTGCAGTAGATGCCCGAGGAGTTGAGAGCAGCGTTGGCGGTGTCATGGGCACTGGCCTGCGCTTCGCCGTCAGTGCGCGCAAGAGAAGCCTCACGCGCAGCTGCGCTGACAGCCGACTGGACGGTCATGTTGGCCAGAGCAAGGCGGCCAAAGCCAACACAGGCAAGGGCGAACATGAGTACGAGGCCGGCGAGGAGCACGAGCTCGGCCGAGGCGGAGCCCCGATCGCTGTGCCAGTAGATGCGACGCATCAGTTCACCCATCTCTCGACGGGGGCGACGGCGGTGCGGGTGATGACGCTGTTGAACAGCGACTCGAAGATCGAGTTGGTACGGGCGGTGACGGTGACGGTGACCTCGGTAGCTGAGCGGTCCACTGCCACTGTTGTGTCGTGGAGGTTCTTCGCGTTGCTGGCGATGAAGTCTTCCGCGGCCTGCTCGCCTTGTTCGGCGGTGGCCCCATAGACGCGGGCCTCGTTGACGGCAATGTTGGCTGCGGCCTGTGCGGCGTTGCCGGCGTCGTAGTAGATCCCGCCGATGATGATCGCGAAGATCATGAGCCCGAACAGCGGGAAGATGATCGCCAACTCCACGTTGGCATCACCTCGCTCCCGATCACCGCGAAGTCGTGCGGCGATCGGGAGGAGGCGGTGACGGAGTCGACGGATCATCGTTTGTCAGGATCAGAACGGGTCGGTGATCTCGGCCAGGCGGTCCGCGAACCAGCCGGAAACTACTCCGTAGACGATGCCCGCGATCACGATGACCGCGAGGATCGTGAGGACCCAGCCGACCATCTGGTCGCCCTGCTCGCGACGCTCACGGAGGTCGTCGGTGTAGATCCGGAGCATCACGGCCATGCGCGTGAGTGCGGTCATGGTGCCTTCCTTTCTCTCGGTGTTGATGGGCATAGGTGCGATTTTCAGTTGGAATCGGACATTACGTCGAAGTGAGGTTGAACAGGAGGGGGGTGAAGATGATGCCGACCGCGATGAACGCCACGATGAAGCCGGCGAAGGAGCTGAACTGGTCGCTCAGCTTGTTCGCCTGGGTCTGTTCCTCGTTGAGAAGCTTCACTCGCATGCCCTTCCCGGTGGACCTCAGTGTCTCATATATGGAAGAACCGCTCTCGTCCGCTGATCGGGAGATTCGTGCGACCTCGGCGAGCTCGGGAACCCCGGTGGCGTCGGCGAAATTGTTCAGCGCTTCCCAGGAGGGCGTGCCGGCGAATCGTGCCCGGCGGAGCTCTTCTCGGATGCGGACGAACACCCAGCTGTCTCCGATCGTGGCCGCGTTCTCGAGTGCTCGGGTGACGGGTGCGTTGCGCCGGCGCTCGGTGGCGACGAGCTCGAGGTAGATGGCGACGCCTCGAGCGAACTCCTGACGGGCGACGGTGGCTTTCTTCTTGAGGTCACGGTCGGCTCCGGTCCACCCGAGGATGGCCAGCGGGATGCCGGAGAGCGCGGCGACGCCGGCGAAGAAGGGGAAGCCGATCATGTTCAGGACGATGCCGGCGAACGAGGGCGCGATCAGCAGCAGGAGGGCGTCGCGTGCCTTCTGGTACAGGTAGTTGTTCACCGGGGTGCCCACGAGCTCGAGGTCCTTGGTGGGGATCGTGAAGCCGGGGAGATCTGGCAGGCGGGAGTGCACCCAGGAGCCGACGCGGGTTTCCAGGTCGGTGCCGGAGTGGTCCGCGATGGTGCTGGTGGTGCCCATCCGTTCCATGACCGCTGACAGCTTGGACTGGCGGGGAAGGAGGGTCGCGATGATGAGCGCGAGGCCGGCGCCGAGGAGGGCTCCGGGGATGAGGGTGATGTACCACACGGTCAGCTCCTGCCGTTGAGGATGCGGGGCATCGGTCGGGGGCGGAGCCACTGCTTGAGGAAGATGATCGCGGTGACGTAGATGGCCACCCAGAACAGCAGCACGATCTGCCCGAACGGCGTCCCGTAGAACGCGAAGAAGGACGATCCGCCCAGCAGCGGCAGCCCGACGAACATGCCGATGACGATGATGGTGATCAGCCGGATGGTCTGCTGCGGCTTGGCGCGGTCGGCCAGGACTTGGCGGCGCGCCTTGACTTCGTCGAAGACGTCATCGGCCAGGTCCTGCAGTGCCTTGGTGAGACCGGGTCCGCGCTCTTTCGCGGCCAGCTGCAGATGGGCGACGATCAGGTCCCCGGTCGCGTCGTTGAGGTCGGTGGCCAGGCCGCGGAGGGCGTCTTCGATCGTCCACCTCGAGGTGAGACGCGCGGCGAGCCGTTCGATCGCCGGCTGGATCGCGGGCGGCGCGGTGCGCACGGATGCGGGCAGCGCGACCTCGAGGCCGGTGCCGGCGCCGCCGATGATGCCGGCGAGGTTGCGGGTGTAGATCTCCAGCGCCTGGAGCTTGTCGATGTCCTCGGTGTCGGACCTGCTGCCCACCAACAGTGGCAGGACGATCGCCAGAGCCGGCCCGACCAGGATCGTGATGGGCCACCCCGAGATCAGCCAGAGCACGATCCCTACGACCAGGCCGATCCCCGCGGCGATCAGAACCCGCGGAGTGATGATGTCGCGGCGCCGAGTCCAGGTCCGCTGCAGACGGCCCGGGGGCCGGCCAGCGGGGTCGTCCTGCGAGGGGAAGATCCCGATCAGGATGACGAGCAGGCCGAGCAGCGCGATCCCGACTGTCAGGCCGATCGCTGTCGCGTTCATGCCGCCGTCCCCTCGATGCCGCGGAAGAAGTCGGTGTCGATCCCAGCCTCGGCGAGGATCTCCCGCATCTCGGGTGTCGGCATCGCCTGGAGCACCTGTCGGCGTGATCGGCTGAGACCGAAGATCGTGTTGGCGATCGGGCGGTCCTCTTCGCCGGGGGTGATCTCGGCGATCTCGGTGACCAGGTGCTGGACACTGCCGTTGGGCATGCGAACCTGCGCGACCTGGACGATGAAGTCGATGTGGCGGCCGATCTGCCGGTAGGCGTACTCCGGGGATGCCCCTCCGACGCCCTTGATGGCGAGGTCGGCGAGACGTTCGATGGTGTCGGTCGCGGACATGGCGTGCACGGTGCTGATCGATCCGACACCGGCCTGCATGGCCTGGAACATCGCGTCGACCTCACCGCCTCGGACTTCGCCGACGACGATGCGCTGCGAGTCGAGGCGCAGGCTGGATTCGAGCAGCTGCACGAGCGTGATCTCGCCGGGCTGGCTGCCGTCCGCCGCCCGCTCCCCCAGTCCGGGCCGGTACTGCAGCGGGGTGACGATGTGGTGGCGATCGCCCATCCGGTCCAGGTGCAGCTCGCGTTCCTTCTCGATCGTCACGATCTCTTCCATCGGGTCGATCTCGTTGCACAGCGCCCGCACGAGGGTGGTCTTGCCTGCGCCCGGGTTCCCGGCGACCACGATCGAGCGCCCCGCGCGGACGATCGCGCGCAGCAGGTCCGCCATCGGAGGTGTCATCGAGCCGAGCTCGAGCAGCTGGTCGAGGCCGATGTCGACGAAGCGGTGGATGCGCATGACGACCTTGGGGCGGGGCGAGATCGGCGGGTGGACGGCCTCGAGGCGGCCGATGCCGCCGGGAAGGTCCATCGACAGGATCGGGTGGGCGCTGGAGAACGGTCGGGCGTCCTCGCCTTGGCGCATCGCGATCAGGCGGATCTCTTCGATCAGATCCTGGTCGGTCGGGGTGATCGGCGGCATCAGCACCTTCCGGCCGTCCGCGTACTTCACGTAGACGCGGTCGTTGCCGTAGATGTCGACGTTCTTCACCGTGGGGTCGTCGACGAGCGGCTGGAATCGTCCCAGCCCGTACAGTCCGTCGATCACTGCTCGAGCGAGACGCTGCTGCATGGCTGCCGACCAGGCGTTGCGGTCGCCGGTCTCCGCGGTCACCGCGTTCATCCGGTCGCGGATCACGTCCAGTGCGTGGCTCTGCGCGATCGCCCGCTGGTCCTGCTCGGTCATCGTGGGGTTGACCGCGACCGAGCGATCGAGCAGCTCGGCGACCTCTTTGCGGAGGCTTTGCAGCAGGGTCCAGTCAACCTGCTCGTCGTCGTCCTCGTAGCGGGGAGCCTGCGGCGCCGGCGCGGGAGTCGGTGACGGTGCGGGCTGCGGCGCCTGAGCGGGGCCTCGGCGGGAGTACTGGGCTCCGCCCGCGTCTGCGAGCAGGTGCCCGGCGGCCCCGCGCGCGGGGGGTGGTGTCCCCGGGATCGCTGCCGGGTCGGGCTGCGTGAGGAACATCGGCAGATCGGTGAGCGATGGCTGCTGCGGTGTGGGCTGTTCAGGATTCGTCATCCGAGAGTCTCCTGTCGAGTGGGGCGCGCGCCGATCAGTTCCTGACGCTTGAGGATGCGGGCGCGGATCAGATCCGCCGCGGTGGTGATCGAGCGCGTGTACGAGTTGCGGGTGAGCTTCCTGCTCGGTTCGGCGCCGGCGTAGTAGACGGCGGCCGAGCGCGGGTCGTGGGCGATCTCGGCCGAGACGTCGACGTTCGTCAGCTTGACGATGTCGGCCCGAGGCCATGTCTCCAGCGGGGTGTCGACGAGCAGCAGCTCGAGATACTCCCGGTGCCCTGCCTGGGCGAGGAGATCCCGCAGCTCGGTCAGCTGCGCCGCGGTGGTGTAGATGTCAGGAAGGGTCGGCCGCAGGAGCACCTGGACGCTGTCGGCGATCTGCAGGAGAGACGATCGCGGGTCGCGTACGGAGACCCGGCCGACGTCGAGGATCACATCCATGCCGGCGCTGTCGAGAGTGCTGAGCGTGGCGCCGAGCTCGCTCCACAACGCCGTCGTCGACTGGGCGGCGACGATGCTGGACAGCCCGAGGATCACGCTGCGGTCGGGCGCGAGCTCGATCCGCTGCTCCATCACTTCCGCGGCGGTCAGCGCGTTGTTCTGCTGCGCGATCGCGAGCGCGGTCAGCCCGCGGTCTCGGCCGAACTGTCCACGGAGGTATCCGGGGAGGATGCTCGAGGTCTTCGCGGTGTCGACTTCGACCAGCAGCGCCGGGCGGTGCCAGGCGAAGGTCATCGCCAGCGCTGTGGTGGTCACTCCGGGGGCGCCGGAGAAGCTCGCCAGAGCGATCACCGCCATGTCACTGCCCTCCGTCGAGAACCAGGGCCACGCGCCCAGTCGCTGCTCGGGCGGCGAGATCTGCTGCCTGCGCTCTGGGGACGATGACGTTCACGACCCACTGCTGGTTGTCGGTGTCACGGACGACCGAGAACACCGTTGCGGGGAACGTCTGCGGGGTGTCGGCGGGCGGGTCGCCCTGAGCGACCGGGGTGTCGACGATGCGGACCTGGTCGCCGGCGGCAAGCGGGTAGGAGGGCATCTGTGCGCCGGTGAGGGTGAATCCGACCAGTGACTGCCCGTCCTCGATCGCCAGGGTGGTGCCCAGGACGCGGGGGGTGATCAGAGAGCCGGCGGGCAGATCGACCGTCGCGATCTTCCCGATGACGTCGGTGGACTGCTCGACGGTGTAGGCGTCGGTGTTCTGCCGTCCGTCGAGTTCGAGCGTGGTGAGGTCCTGACTGTCGATCGTCTCGCCTCGTGTGATCTCCCCCGAGGTGACGAACACGGTGGTGGTGACGCGGGCCGAGGAGGCGTACCACCAGCTGCCCAGCGCGCCGACGATGACGAGCGCGACTCCCGCAGCGATCACTGCGGGTCGACGGCGTGACCGCGTGGGAGGCGGCGTCAGCTGCTCCCCCTTCGGCTTCTTCTCCGCCGGCTCGGGCTTCTGCCGACGCTTCGGCTCGGTTTCGGTCACCATGTCTGGACTCCTTGGCTACTTCGTGGACAGGAACGCCTCGTAGGCGGCTACGAACAGAGCGTTGCGACTGGGTGCGCCGAGCTCTTTCCACAGACCGTCGAGGATGGCCTTGTTCTTCTTGTTGACGCGGATGATGAACGTCTCGGTTCGCTCCCCGTCCGTCTTGTGCGTGACGACCCTGGGCATGTCGAATAGGGATCGTCCGCCCTCGGTGGCCGTGGCACCGGCCACGCTGCGGCGTAGGCGGTCGGGGAGCTCGTCGATGTGCGTCTCGATCGCCGTGAAGAGGATGATCGGGTGGCTGAGCCCCGTCTCCTCCTTGTAGGCGTTGAGCTTGTTCATCAAGCTCTCGCGCAGCGTGACGTTCACAGGCTGATTCACCAGGTCCCTCTCTCCGTCTGATGAGGTGGTCTCCTCGGCCGGCGTCGGCGTCGACGCTGCCTCGGGGGCGCTGGGGGGTGGGGTGCTCCTCACCCGCCGCTTGCTCTTCGCGGATGGGGTGGCCGGTGCGTCCGCCGGCTTCGGGGAAGGCTCCACGATCGACACGGGCTCAGCGGGTGCCGGTTCCGGGACAGGGTCGGGAACCGTCTCCGGTGCGAGCTCGGCGACAGGCTTGAGGAGACCGGCGAACGCGGATGCCTTGTGCTGCGCCTTGCGGGGCTGACCGAGATCCGACATCACGCCACCTCCCCCGCCGGTGAGCTCTCATGTGCTGCGAGTGCCTGCAGGATCTCTCCCGTGAGCTCGACGTAGTCCTCGGCAAGCGAACCTGCGCTGTCGCTGATCCGCTGGCTAGGAGTCTCCTCGACGGTCTCCCCCGCCTTCCGCGCCTTGAGAGCCTTCGCCCAGGCGAACGGGTCCTGCTCCTCAGCGTCGCGAGCCAACTCGATCGCGAGCTGGCCGCGATCGCGACTGTCGACGCCGGAGGTCTGGGAGAACCGGATAGACGTGGTGAAGACGGGAGCGAGGTCGCCCATGATCTCCCTGATCTCCTCGTGCTTCCGGGCCTTCATCCGCTTGGCGCGGCTGTCGATGGGGAACAGCACCGCGCCTAGGGGCATGATGGTCGGGTTCTTGGGTTGGGTGGCGATCACCTCACGCGCCAGCTGCTCGAGACCGTTGAGGCTGCCCGAGTCGGGCTGCGTGGGGATCAAGATCCAGCGGGCGGCGACCAGCGCCTGAGTCTGAATCGCGGTATCCCCCGGCGGGCAGTCGATCAACACGATGTCGTACTGGTCTGCGATCTCGGCGAGCTTGTCCGCCAGGCCAAAGCTGGGATCCTCGTTGCGACGCTGCCGACCAGTCAGCGTGTCCGCGAGGAGAGCGGTCTGCTCCCCCGCCGGCACGACGTCGAGGTTCTCGCGGATGCCCTTCGCCGGCGCCAGTGGGTTCCCGCTGTTCAGCGCGAAGAACAGCGCTGCACCGTGGTCGTTGTAGTCCGTGTGCCGGTACCCCAGGTCGTCGCCCAGGTTCCCCTGCTGATCGAGATCGATCGCAAGCACTTTGTAGCCGGCCTGCGCCAGCACACCCGCAAGGTTCGAGGTGATGGAGGTCTTCCCCACGCCGCCCTTGCGGTTCATCACGGCGATCACTCGCCGGAGTCGTGATCTCTTGTCTGCGCTCAGCATGGCATCCGCCCGATGCCATACCTACGCGAAGGTGTCTGCTGCATGGCCGAGATTGTAACGCATATGAGATAGCAACTACAAGCGATATCACAGCAAGATTGCACGCAGTTTGCAAGGGAGATTGCAAGCACACCGACACACACCATAACTAGCAACGTAGACAGCAAGACTGCACGCTACTGAAATGCAAGCAAGTACAGAACAGCAACCACGTTGATAGCTATGTGCAAGCCACATATGCACAACATATGCAGATAGACGGCAGAGAGGAGCAACGAGCAGTGCCAGAACGGTTGCAACGAGGATGCAACGAGAGTTGGCACGGGGCAAGAGGGTGTGGCGGAGGGCCGGGGAGTGGGGGGTGTGAGCATCCCGCCCCCAGTGTTCCCTCGGCGGCGCCAAAACGACTCAGCGCCCCCCGGGGGCCGATCCCGGGGGGCGCTGAGAGCTAAGAACCCGTCTAGCGGGCGTTCTACGGCGTTCTCAAGCCGTTACCAGGCGCCGTGGGTACGGACGTGGGCCTGGACCGCCTCGACGAGCTTGAGGCGGATTCTGTGGACGCGTCGGGTGAGGCTCCCTCTAGCGATGCCGAGCTCATCGGCGAGGGTGTCGCGGACAGCCTCGCGTTCGTCCCGTTCGGCGAGGTCGTGTCGGGCAAGGAGGCGGACCTGGTCGGGGGAGAGGGTGTCGGTGTCGATCGCCCAGGACAGGAGGGTGACGAGGTCGTGCAGGGAGTCTTCACCCCATTCGGGCTCGATGCCGTGGCTGCCGCCGTTGTCGTGCACGGCCTGGGTCAGGTAGTCATCGTCGACGGGGAGGTCCTGAGAGCCGGCGTCGAGTGAGCCGTTGATGATGTTCAGAGCGTTCAGGCCGAGGTTGCCCTGGACGTGGTGGGCGTTGGTGAGCCTGTAGGTGGAGATCGACTGCCACATCGCTCCGATCGCCGTGGCGACCGCGTCGACGGAGTCGTGCCCGGTCGAGGAGATGGAGCGCAGCGCCCGGCAGGTGCGTGCGTAGTGGACGGCCTTGGGGAGCATGTGGTGCAGGAGGATCCGCTCGGCAACGTGGTCGCCGTCGTGCGCCGCGACGAGCAGTGCGTGGAGCAGACGATCACGCTCGTCTTCGCCAGCAGCTCGGATCTGAGCGGTGAGCTCGCCGCAGACGACATCGCCGATGCCGGCGATGTGGTGGGGGAGCTGCGTGTAGCTGCGGTCCCATTCAGCGCGCAGCGCGGTGAGGAGTCCGGGTGCTCGTGAGGTGAGCGAGGTTGTGGACATGAGTTTCGGCCTCTCGTGTCGGGGGTGAACACGAGCGACGTTCCTCAGCGGGTCTTGCTCAGACTCTTGGTCGTTTCGGTCCGTTCTCCCGCGACACATCGCTGCCTCGCGCAGAACGCGCGTGAAAAAGCCAGATCGTGACGGAAAAAGACGAAATCTGAGAAAGACGAAAAAAAGATGGGGGAGACCTGTCCGATCCGGCGGTCAATCAAGACCAATGTCTTGTGAGCGCCGGAGTCCGCCGGTGCTAGACGGCGACAGAAAGGGTCGGTTCGGTGGCTCAGGCATCAGCGGCAGACGAGTTTCCCGAGGGCTTCGTGAGCGACGCAGCTCACGCCCTGCGGGCCATTGACGACATCCAGCACGCGGCGGCCGGGCTGTACGAGAGCGCGCTCGACCCGAACGCGCAGGAGCGGATGCGCCGCACCCTCGAGCCCTCCCGACTGGCGCAGGCGGGGCAGGCCGCCAGCCGTGTCGCGCGGCTGCAGATCGCCGCCGAGGGGGTGTGAACGATGGGACTGTTCAGCAAGCGTGAGAAGGAGCTCAAGGCTCCGAAGGATCAGAAGTCGCCCGAGGCCAAGGGCAGCAGCTGGACGCACGGCCGGCAGATGAGCGGCCGGCTGCTGTCGGGGCTTCTGTTCGCGGCGATCGCGTGTGGCCCGATCGCACTGTTCGCGGCCGCGGCCCGACCAGCCGCGATCGCTTCCGCGCCTGCGCAGACGCAGGAGGCAGGGCTGAGCGTCCAGCAGCAGTCCGCAGGCGGGTACGCGCTGGGTTACGTGGGGTCCTGGCTGGGCGCGAGCAAGGAGGCGCCCGGCGACCTCGGCGACTACATCGACCTGGCTACGCTCCGTCAGCTCTCCGAGCAGCCCTGGGAGTACCGCAACCTCGCCGTGGTGTCCATCACCCCCGTCGACGAGACGAGCTTCATCAACGTCGTCGTCGCCGGCAATGTGAAGGAGCTGACCGTCAGCGACTCCAGCGACACGAGCTCGACGACCTGGCCGCGCCGCTACTTCCAGGTGGCGGTGTCGGCCGAGGGAGAGACCCTCCGGGTCGTGGGGCTGCCTGCCCCGGTTGCGGCGCCGGTGGAGGGGAAGACGACCTCCCTGGCGTACGCGCAGACGATCAGCTCGAGCGACCCAGCCGCGGAGACCGTGTCCGCGTTCCTCGGCGCCTACCTGGCCGGCTCGGGGGAACTCGCGAGATTCAGCTCCCCGGGTACCGACTTCACCGCACTCTCGCCTGCCCCCTACGTGAACGTCAGCGTCTTCGACCTGCGCGCCGACGTCGCGCCGGCCAAGACGCCGGGGGACGGCGACGTCGTCAAGGTCCTCGCCACGGTGTCGCTGCTCAGCCCGCTCGAGCAGCAGCTCACCTCCACCTACTCCCTGACTCTCACCGCCCGGGCCGGCCGGTGGGAGGTCAGTGCGATCGATCTTGCACCGCAAGCGACCTCTGAGAAGAAGTCGGCAACCCCCGAGCCGTCGCCGTCCGGCACCGGCAACTAACGAAAGGAAACACCCATCATGGGATTCTTCGACTGGATCAACGGGATCGTCTCAGACGGCACGACCGCATTCCGCGGACTCGTCGTGCTCGTCTCGGCGATCGTGTTCTTCGTCGTCGCCGCAAAGGTGAAGTTCGCCGTCGCGACGACGGTCATCACAGGCCTGCTGTGCGGGTTCGTGATGTTCCTCGCCCTCGGCGGCGGCGAATGGGTCATGACCCTCATCCAGGGCGAGACCGTCAACGCCCTCGGCGCCACGGTCTACCAGCTCGCCGCGTAGGGGGTCCACCGTGGCCGAACGCGACGAAGACAGAGAGGTTGCGCGGTTCTACACGCGCAGCCGCCGGTTCCCGAAGTTCATCGGCCGTCTCCACGACGGCACGAAGATCCCCGGGGGCCCCTACACGCTGACCCAGGGCATCGTTCTCGCGCTCGTCCTGATCGGCGCGCTGCTCACGCAGCGGATGTGGGGGACCGGCTCTCCGCTCGTCGACTTCCCTCTCGCCATTGCCTTCTCCTGGGCGGCGGCATGGGGAGCGGGCAGGATCCCGGCGACCCGCCGAAACATGCTGAACGTCCTGGCCGGCGGGCTGTCAGCCATGACCAAACCCGCCACCGGCAAGTACCGCGGCACCACCATGAAGATCCGACCCCCGCACTACGCCGGCGGAAAGACGACGATCGCCGACACCATCGTCGACGCCCTGCCGCGACCGGAGGTCGCGATCCCGACCCCAACGCCGGAAGCACCCGCAGCGGTGCAGCCGGCCATGCAGCAGCGCTCGGCACCGCTGGCCACTCGCACGCCCGCCCACGCGGTCAGCGGCGTCGAGCGACTGCTGCAGCAAGCACGAGGAGGCAACTGACATGAGCAGCATCGACGTCCCGATCGGCATCCGCGGGCGAGGCCGCGGCTCCTCCATCAAGACCCTCGTGGTCGAGGCGGAGGCCACGCGCGAGCCGATCTACCTGGATCCCGCCGCCACAAGCTACGCAGCCCTCCTCCCCATCCTCGGCGGCACGCCGATCACGGCCTCCCTCGGTGGCGGTCGCGATTTGCTGCTGACCGATCCGACCGGCTGAGAAACGAGATGACGATGCAGATTCCAGCGACAGCAATGACGAGCAACCTGATGTGGACTCGCTCGGGCGTGGTGTGGGCGACGTGGCGGCTGCAGCCGCTGCCGTACGCCTACAGCAGCGACACCAACCAGAAGCTCGTCAAGGCGCACCACCAGGCGCTCTTCCAGGCTCACCGCGGCGAGGGCCTCCTCCTCGGCCTGTGCGCGGATCTCGACCCGGTCGCGGTCGTCGAAAGGATGCTGGACGGCATCCGGATCAGCGACTGCCCCGACCTGGCAGAGGAGATCGAGCTGACCTTGGACTCGCTCGAGCAGATCCGGTTGGGTACCCGTGCCTTCTGGCTCGCGGTTCCCCTCGCCGCTGGCGCGTGGAAGGCCCGCGCGATGTCCGCGCTGCGCGCAGCTGATACGAAGCTGCGCGACACGCTCGCACTGCCCCGCCAGCTGCCCAGCGACGGCGAGATCGCCGCGGCCGCCCGGGCGGCCAAGGAGATCGAGGTGCGCATCCCGGCCGCGTTCCAGCCGACGCGCGCGACTCCCGCCGAGCAGATCTGGATCGCGCTGCACTCCCAGCAGCGCGGACTCGCAGCCGACATGGCCGCGCCCGTTCCGCCGGCCAAGGGCGCAGCCCCCGACGATATCGCCCACTTCCAGATGCCGTCCGCGATGCCCAACCCGTGGATCGACGAGGGCGGGCAGAGCGACCTCTCCAAGGGTCAGCAGTTCGTCCCGTTCAAGCGCCGCTACGTGAAGATCCACAGCCCGTACGCGGACGCCTCGTCCTACCAGGTGGTCCAGTCCCTCGTCGCCACGCCCAAGATGGGCTGGGTGTCACCGGGTGTCGAGTGGCTCTCCCACGTCGACCAGTTCCCCGTCGACGTCGACTGGGCGGTGCGGTTCACCGTCACAGGCGCGGAGGAGGTCAAGCGCCGCAACAAGAAGGCCGAGTCGGCGCTCGAGGAGCAGTACAAGCACCAGGAAGGTACCGCGACGATCACCGGCGGCGGATCCGACCTGGGCGAGATCGCTGAGACCCTCGCGGCCTACCACGCCTCCCTCAACCGTTCCGACAAGGAGGTTGAGGTGCAGGGCACTGTGCTGTTCGCGGTGGGCGCTGACACCGCCGAGCTCGCGCAGGCCAGAGCCCGCTTCGTCGCCGAGGAGTACAAGAGCTCGGACTTCATTCTCGAGGCGCCGCTGGGTGGGCAGGAAGACCTGTGGTGGTCGATGATTCCCGGCACCGCGACAAGCCGCCTCTCCCGCGAGCTCACGCAGATCACCACCGGCAGGGAGTTCGCCACCGGGGTCCCGCTGGCCAGCAACGAGCTGGGCGATGAGCGCGGCGCGCGCTTCGGGGAGAACATCTCCACCGCCCGCCACACGCCGATCCTCCGCGACGCTGACGGCAGCATCCAGGCCGACACCAGCGCCAGCTTCGGGGTCGTCGCCGAGCTCGGCGCCGGAAAGAGCGTGCTCCTCAAGTGCGACATGGGCGACACGGTCGACCGCAACGGCCGCGTCGTGGCGATCGACCGTACCGAGGCGAAGGAGTACGCGGCGTTCGCGAAGAGCCTGCGCCCTGACACCACCACGATCGTCGACCTGATGACGCCGGAGTCCTCGCTGGATCCGCTGCGCATGTTCGGCCCGCTCGTCGGTGCCCGCATGGTGCAGTCTCTCTTCGCGGTGATGCTCGGCATCCGCGCCCGCGACGCCCGCGGGGTCGCCTTGTCCCGGCTCATGGAGCCGGAGTACGTCGCCGCGCACGACATCACCAGCCTCGGCCGGCTCCGCGCGCACTTGAAGACCATCACCTCGGCCGAGAGCGACGAGCTGTCCGGACTGATCGGCCTGGTCGCGTCAAAGGACATCGGCGAGGTCCTCTTCAACGACACGCTGCCCGCCGTCGACCTGAAATCGCGCGCGCTGGTCTTCCTCACCCACGGCCTCTCGCTCCCCGACAAGACCGAGCTCGAGCACGCTCACCTGTTCGAGGAGATGCCGCTCGAGAAGATCTACGGCCGCGCCATGTACGCGATGCTCATGGGCGTCACGCGCGAGGTGTGCTTCATGAACCCCGGCGAGCTCGCCGGCGCCTACTTCGACGAATGCCACCACATCACCGCCTCCCCCGAGGGAGAGCGCGATCTGCGCATCGGCATCCGGGACGGCCGCAAGCACCGCGCGTTCTTCGCTCTCGGGTCCCACGACCCCGAGGACTTCGGCGAGACCCAGACCCGCGGTCTGCTCAAGACCCGATACGTCATGCGACAGACCGACAAGGATCTCGCCCGCCGCGCAATCGAGTGGCTGACAGGTGAACCGGCCGACGCGCACATGGTGAAGGTCGTCACCGAGGACCTCTCCCCGCTGGGCTCTGACGGGAGAGTCGCCCCCGATCGCCGCGGCGAGGGGCTGATCCGCGACCAGCGCGGCCGGATCGGGAAGTTCCGTCGCACCCTCCCCGAGCGCCCGGACCGGCGTGAAGCCGTGCTGTCGACGCCCTCCCTGGTGACGCCGTGATCGTCTTCTACCGGCACACCTTCGAAAGCCTCGGCGGCGCGTTCTGGCGCGTCAGGTTCTGGGTCAAAGAGCACCCGTGGTGGAGCCGGATCATCGCCGTCATCCTGATCGACGTCTTCCTGGTGTGCTTCGGCAACACGTACTGGGCGTTCGCGGACGGCGGCGGCGCAGCCCCGTACATCCTCGGCGGCGACATCACCGACAGCGGGGGAGTGCCCCTCTCGTCCTACTCGATGCTCCCGATCGACCGTGGCGACTGGAACCCCGCCAACTGGGGGAAGGTGTTCATCGCGTCGTGGCTGGATCCCATCTGGACCGGACACCTCGGGCTGCTCTCGTGGATGATCTGGTTCTGCAACTGGCTGCTGTCTTTCGAATGGGTCAGCGTGGTCAGCGCCCCGTTCGGAGCTCTGGCGGACCTTCTGCAGCAGTTCCTCGAGAAGATCAACTGGATCCCCTTCGCGCTGGCGATCGCCGGCGGGGTCGCGGGCCTCGCGATCATGGTCGGCCGGCATGCGCGTGGCTGGTCGGAGATCTTCATCTCCGCAACATGCGCCGTGCTGGCGACCGGGATGCTCGCCAACCCGATCGCCACGCTGACCGCGGCCGGCGGCGCGATGGATACCGCCCAGCAGTACGGGGGAGAGATCGCGGCCGCGGTCGTCAGCGAGGACCTCAACAACACCACCCTGGACTCGGACAACATGCTGTCCGCAGCAGTCACCTCGCAGCTGGTGGACATCTTCGTGAAGATCCCCGCGCAGACTGTCGCGTTCGGTCACGCCCTGGAGGGGGAGTGCGCCACGGCCTTCACCGACCAGATGATCTCCTCGCCGCCCATCAACACCGGCGGCAACGAGGTCCGCGACGCGGTCAACAATTGCGACGAGGCCGCGAAGAAGTACAACCAGAACCCGAACTTCGGCATGGTCGCCACCGCCGCGCTGATGACGCCCGGCGCCCTGGTGCTGTTCGTGATCCCCCTCACGTTCGGTGTGCTCTTTCTCGTCACCGTGCTCGGCTTCCTGATCGCCGCGCTCAAGACGATGTGGAACGTCTACCTCGGCATCCTGCCGATCGACCGGTACCCCCTGTGGAAGTCCCTCGCCGACACCTTCATGGGCTTGGTCGCGATCGTGTTCATGGCGGTGGTGATGGCCGCGACTCTGAAACTTACCGTCGCAGCGATCACGGGTCTCAGCGCCCTCGGTGTTCCGCTGATGGCGCAGATGACCTTTGCGTCTCTGGTCATGTGCGTCCTGATCTTCCTCGTCGTCCGTGCGAAGCGGATGGCGAAGAAGGCGGGCCGATCGCTCGCGCAGCAGCTGTCCCAGTACGGGTTCACCAAGGGCGGCCGCGCCGAACGCGACGGCGTGAAGACGATCGCCGCCATGAGCGCCGTCTCCACGGTCGCCGCCGCGGCGCTGCGGCGACCCGACAACACCGTCGACGCGCGCTCCCTCACCCTGGTCGGGCAGGGTGCCGGCGGCGCGACCGCCGACATCGGCACACTGGCCGCCACGCGGGCGCCAGCAGCCCCACAGGCGCCTCCCCGGCCCTCCGGCGGTTCAGGAGGACGTCCGGCCCTCCCCAGCCCGCGAACGGGCTCAGGCGGCGGCTCGGCGGCCGGAAAGACGGCAGATCTGGTATTCACCGGCGTCCGCATCGGGAAGGGCGTCGCTGCGGGTGGTGTCGCCGGCGGGGTCGGCGCAGCTGCGCTCGAGGTCGGCGGTCGGGTCGCCAGCAAGGGCGCCTCGAAGGCGATCGAGCACGGCACGCGACGCGGGGAGCAGCCGTCTGCGTCGTCGGCGCAGTCCTCTGCTCCTGTGCGGGTCGTCGAAGCGCCACGAGCTCCTTCCCGGCCGCGGCGCATCGTCGTGGACGGCGCCGGGGTGGGGCACATTCAGACTCGATCGTCAGAGTCCGGGGTCGATATCTCGTCGTTGCCGCCGCGTGCGCCGCGCTCTCCCCGGTCGGTCGAGCTGCGGGAGCGCCTCGCGCTCGAGCAGAGGTGATCCGCGATCGTGACCGATCTGCTCGAGCGACCCGCCGAAACGTCGCCGCTCACCGACCCCGTTGACGAGGAGACCCGCACCGGCCGCTGGAAGTGGGTGGTCGCCGTGATCGCCGTGATCCTCGTGCCGATCATGGTCTTCGCCGCCTACACGATGTTCCTGATGTCGATGCTCGGCAGCGGCGGCGGAACCGCGTCGAGCTGCACCGTGAGCGCCGGCGGAGTCGCCACCGAGCTCACCGTCACGACCAGCGGCGGATCGACGCGGACGCTGACCGCCACCGAGCTCGGCCACGCAGCGACGATCCTCGCCGTGGCACGCTCTCTTGGCGTCTCCGAGCGAGGGCAGCAGATCGCGATGATGACGGCCCTGCAGGAGTCGGGCTTGAAGATGTACGCGAACAGCAGCGTGCCGGCATCCCTGGACTACCCCCACGACGCGGTCGGCAGCGACCACGACTCCGTCAACTTCTTCCAGCAGCGCGTGTCCGGGTGGGGCTCGGTCAAGGACCTGATGGACCCCACCTACGCCGCCAGAGCGTTCTTCGGCGGCCCTGACGGGCCGAACGAGGGCAGCCCCCGCGGTCTGCTCGACATCCCGGGGTGGGAGAGCATGAGCCTGGGCGAGGCGGCGCAGACCGTACAGGTGTCCGCTTTCCCCGACGCCTACGACAAATGGGAGGGCGCCGCCCAGCAGATCATCTCCTCAGTCGGCGGCTCGGTCAGCTGCGACAGCAGCGTCCTGGTGGGGCAGGCCGCGTACCCCCTCTCGCCCGGCTTCAACATGACCTCCGGGTACGGGCCTCGCGACATCGACGTGCCCAACGCCTCAACCTGGCACGTCGCAATCGACCTGCAGCACTGGCCGAACCCCTGCGGCGACCCCGTCTACGCGATCCTCCCCGGCACGGTCGTCCTCAGCAGCGACCTGTGGCTGTCGGTCAAGCACCCGGACGGGTTCATCGTCAGCTACCTGCACATGTACAAGAGCCAGCGCCTCGTCGACGTGGGCGATCAGATCACCGCAGGCCAGCAGATCGGCGTGACCGGGAACGTCCCTCCCTCGGGCGGTTGCCACCTGGACTTGCGGATCAACAAGAACGGCACCACCAACCCCGCCGTCGCCGGACTGCAGGAGGCGCCCGCGCTCGGCGCGCCGGCCCAGTACGCAGGCTATGTCAACCCAGAAGAGTTCCTCCGCCTCTACGGCATCGAGATCTGCCCGCCGGACAGCTGCCGGCGGCCCTGACCACACACGAAGGAGACACCATGAGCGAGAACCGCAACTCGGAACTGTCCGACGACACTCTGACCCTGGTCTTGATCGGAGCGTTCGCGCTGATGCTGTTCGGCCCCACCCTCGCCGCCCGCCTCATCCCGCAGGCGGCGTCCTTCCTCGTCGACGTGCACGTCCTCACCACAGAGAACGTCATCCTTCCCCTGTCCGACGCGGCAGGCCTCGACCTCGGCCGCCTGGTGATCGCTGCCGGTGGTCTGCTGCTGCTGCTCGCTCTGGTCGTCTTCGCGGTCCGTCGCGCCGCCGCCCGGTCCGCGAGAAGCACCGCGACACGATGACACGGCACCGCCGGGCACATCGGCTCCCCACCTCGAAAAACACCGCCCGGTAGACTCAGCGACACCCGACCGAAAAAGACGAAAAGCGCTCCGGAGTCTTGATCGACCAAGACTCCCCGCCCTGGATGACGAGGCGTCCCTCAGTGCCCTCCACTACACCTTCCCCCGCCACAGGCAACAGGCTCCGCGGCTACTTCCTCCCCGTGGGCCTTCACGCGCGCATCAAGGCCGCCTGGTGGGGGACCCGAGACACTGCTGACGCCGCTCCGACCCTCGCCTCGCTCGTGGCGCAGCTGCTCGTCGCCGGCGCCGCCCGTCTCGAAGACCGATACAACGACGGTGAGCCCTTCCCCGCCGCTCCCGAAGGAGCTCGCGGCCGCGCGCTCGGCGACGGCGAGCAGCGCAACCACAGCTACTTCCTCCCCGATGCCGTGCACGCCCGAGCGAAAGCGGCCTGGTGGGCAACGCGCGATCGCGACGCCGGCTATCCGTCGATGTCGTCGATGGTCGCCGCCCTGCTCACCGAAGAGGCCACGCGACTCGAGGAGAAGCACAACGCGGGTGCCCCGTTCCCCGAAGCGCCGATCGGCGCTCGAGGGGTGGACCCGGAGGCCGCCAGGCGTCAGGCGGAGATGATGGCCAGCCTGTGGGCCGAGCGATCTCACGCGGCCCGGAACGACTAGCTCCAGCTGGTGGCGAGTCCGTCAGGTGAGCGGCGCGGTCTCCGTGTGCAGCGGATGACGCAGCAACCCTGTGTCGGATCTCACGAGAGTTGTCAGATCGTGGAGCTGCTCACCTGGGGTTTTCTCACTCGAGCGTTCGAGCCAACGCAGTGATCCGTCTCACGACAGTTGTTACGAATCCGCGGCCGCGCACCGGGAGTGTCCGCGGCCATGCGCACTATCAGCGCTGCCACTCAACTTGTCAGCAGATCCGCCCGGCGGGGGATTCATAGCAGGGATGCTGCTTCTACCCTGGGGCATATGAGCGACTTCCTTGGGTGGGGCGCGATCGGGATTGTGCTCGCCATTCCGATCGTCTTTGGGGTGGTGGGGATCGCAACCCGCCGGCGCCATCATGCCGGTGATGCCACGGCACCCTCATCAGCTGGCCTGCTCGGATTCGACGAACTCTTCCATCCGTCTGCTCACAACGCGCGGATCGCGTGGGAGGCCGAGCGAGAGATTCCCGCCCCGGCGCCGACGCCCGACAAGGGGCCGGGTGTCATCGACGCGAGCGGCAAGATCGTGATCGAGGTCTCGGAGTGAGGGCGTCATGCTGAGCCTGCGGGAGAGGGTAGACGCCGACATTGCGACGGTGATGAGTTGGATTCCGGATGAGAGGGCGCTGTACCTGTTCACGGGTCCCCGGTTGGTGTGGCCGCTGACAGTAGATCAGTTGGCAGCCATGACCGTCACCAGTGAGATAAGGGCGTGGGTGATGGTCGACGATGAGTCACTTGTGATCGGGCACTTCGACCTCACGCTGGCCGATGACACCGCCCGGATTGGGAGAGTCATCGTCGATCCGGCAGAGCGCGGTCGTGGCTATGGCGGCGCGCTGGTGAGCCTGGCGGTAGAGAGGGCTCGCTCGCTCGGTGCGAGGCGCGTCGCGCTCAACGTGATTGCCGACAACGCGCCCGCGATCGCAACTTATGAGCAGGCCGGATTCCGGCAGCTGCCCGGAGGCGACAGGCCAGACGTTCGGTCCATGGCCCTGACCCTCTGACTCTCCGGTGTTGCTTGCCATCGACTACTGGCAGGTTCCGTGGCGACGGCGCCCGTCGAGGGTGAAACTGTGCCGCGGAGTTCTGCGGGACACTGGCTGGCGGCCAGCGACAAAGAGCATGGCGTCGACCAAGAGCTACGCGGCTCGCCGTGCTTCTGACAACTGGAGTGAGAATCGGACAACTGGAGTGAGACGACTCGACAGGTCCGTGAGAATCGGACAACTGGAGTGAGACACGACACCCTGCATGCTCTTGATCTAGCAAGTTGCTATCTACCTGATGCCGGTGGGAAGCTCGCTCCGTTGCCTCGATCGGCAGTCGCGAGCTTATCACGGCTGTCAAGGGGGGTGCCAAATATCTGCCTATCGTCTGCATATGCCGCCGCACCCGCACCGATGACAACCCATCGGTAGTTTCTGCCAACCGATCTGTGGTTCCAGCCCCGGGCGCCCGGGGAGTAAGGGCTTCGTCGACGCCTGCATCACGTTCGCCGGTGATGTCCGATTCCGCTGGCAATGCCGACCTATGTGCCATAGAGACGCATCGTCTCTGCAGCCGCTGATGCATAGGAGGTAGATGGGATGTCTCGCGCAATGTTGGGTGTGAGGCCCGAGGTCGTGGAGGACGTTGCCGTGCGCGCGTTGCCGCGGCGGCCGCTCGCGTGGCCGATGCGGGTCGTCGTCGTCTCGGCGATCGCGTTGATGGCCGGAGGACTGGCGGCGGTGACCGATCGCGTCGAGCTGCTGGTGTTGGTCGTGATCGTCGCGGCGGTGATCATCGCCGCCCTGATCGTACTCGGTCATCGCGCGTGGCAACGCGGCCGGTCCATCGACCTGATGATCGAGGCCGTCAACTCTGTGGTGAGAGCGTCAGCTCCGACCCGAGACCTGGTGACCGTGTCGAGGTGGAGGGGAGGGTGGATCGGCGCTCCGCAGCGCATCGTGATCCGCTACCCCGGAGATCTGGTCGACTCGGATCTGAAGTTCGCCGAGACGCTGGTCGTCCAGGTGAGCAACCGGATGGGGATCGCGTACCGGGTGAAGAAGAACGATGCGCGCCGATGCCTGATCACGCTGACCGCAGACCCGGCCGCCCCTGAGCCTGTGGTCGACCCGGATCAATCCCGTCTGGAGAGCGTGCTGTCGGTGATCATCCCCGGGGTGTCCGTCGACGAGTTCGTCCGGGACAATGCCGACAACCTGCAGCGAACGATTCTGCACTGGCCGCCGACGTCGACTTCGCGGGTGTCGAAGACGATCTGGCAGAAGCAGGCTGTCGACGCCGTGCGCTCCTCGGTCGTGGCGCCCAACGCGGCGCAGCTGACCATCGACTGGGATCTCACCGCCGACCGCGGTACCGTGCGCCCGCTGACGCCGCTGCCTGATGTGCTCCCTCATCCGCCCCGTGACGACGACAACCCGATGAAGATCGCCTTCGGTCACTTCCGCGACGGGACTCCCTGCGTCTGGGACCTCGACGCTCCACTCCCGCACTTGCTGATCGTGGGTGGCACCGGTGGTGGAAAGACGGTGCTATTGCTGTCGATTCTCACCGCACTGCCCACGGGGATGCGGCGTGACGCATTCGGTCAGTGGGTTCGCGACCCAGACATGCCGATGGCCGAGATCTGGCCGATCGACCCGAAGCGCCTCGGCCTGTTCAACCTCGGGCTGCTCCCCGGCGCGAAGCCGGCCGCGACCCGCGAGGCGGCGATCGTCACTTACATCCTCAAGGTGAAGAAGCTCATGGACGACCGATACGAGTACCTCGAGCGGAACGGTCCTCATCTGCGCTCCACGCTCGACCCGCTCGTCCTCGCCGTCGACGAGGGCGAGGAGATGGCCGACATGCTCAACGAGTGGTGGAAATCCGGCGGCGGCAAGGCCGACTGGTGCCAGAGGATGGGTCTCGAGAAGGCGCCGACCGGCAGCATCCACCCCGTGATGACGGCATTCGGCTCGATCCTGCGGCTCGGCCGCGAAGCGCGAGTGCACGTCATTCTCGCCTCGCAGCAGGCGGCGGCGTCGTGGTTGAGCACTTCGAGCCGATCCCAGTTCGCCGTCCGCATCGCGCTGCGCAACCTGGAGCAGTCCACCTCGATGATGACGTTCGGCAGCCTCGTGGCCACCGCCGGGCTCGAGAACAAGCCCGGCCGCGCCTGGGTGTCTCCGGGTATGGGTATCCCGCCCGAGCATGCGCAGATCTTCTGGACCCCGAAGCTCGCCCAAGGGCTCGGCGACGAGGACCGCGCGATCATGCACGCGCTCGGAATCACCCTCCCGGACGACCCGGACTTCGTTCCGCAAGACGACGTCGTCCAGGTGCCCACCGAGAACGGTGAGACCGAAGACGTGGCAGAGATCTCCGGCGAGGAGGATGCGGGCCGCCCGCACCTGTATGCCGTCGAGGACTCGACCCCCATCGAGGAAGAGAACGTGCGCAGCTTCGAGCTGTCGGTCTCCGAGCTCGATGTGGGGATGAGCATCCTCGTCGACGTCGACGGTGAAGGCGTGATCGCGACCGTGGAGTCCATCGACGTCGACTTGGAGGACCAGGACTACCTCATCCTGACCTACCTCACCGAAGACGGCGAGAAGGGTGAGGTCGCGGTGCCCGACGACGAACAGGTGACGATCCTGCTCCCGGAGTGACCTCGAAGCCGACAAGACGATCTCGTCTTTCTATCGCATAGGAGTTAGACTCATATGCGTAAAGAAAGACGAGATCGTCTTTGTCCGATCTGGGCCTCTAACCGGACCCATGTCGAGTAGAGGCATCCCGCCTCATCCTCGACAAGAAGGAGGGTCATCATGACCATCACCCAGACCGCCCCCGCGAGCACCGCGGTGGGGGTCGATGTCACCGGAACGGTGCGCAGCCCGCTCATGCTCTTCCGCACCATCCCCGACCGCATCCCGCACGTCTCGTTCCGCATCGACGGCGTCGACGGGCCGTACAACGTGCACGCGCGCGGCGTGCTCGCAGAGCTGCTCCGGCAGACGATCCGCAAGGGGAACGCCGTGCGGGTTCACGCACCCTGCGCGACTCTCGCGCACCCCGATCAACACGTTCCGGATCTCGAGGCGGACAGCGTCGAGCTCGATCTGCGTTGACCTCCGCGTCAACGCCCGGACCCCTGACGAGAGGACCTCTCACGGATGTGTGACCCGAAGCCTGGTGCGCGGTGCAGCGCCGACACCTGGAAGGAACTGCAGCACGCGCGATCGAAGGCAGATGCCGCTCGACGAGATCTCGACCGCGCGCCCGAGGACCCTTCCGCACGGCGCCGGCTGCACCAAGCCGAGAGCAACCTCGCAGAGAAGAGCGCCGCATACGACTCCTCGCCTCGGGGCCAGCGCGAGCTCGCGGAGATGATCGACTCCGCAGCTGATCCGAATAACCCCGAGCTCGACGATCTGCGCACTCGGCTCTGCGCCGGCCGGGCTACGCGCATCGCCCAGAAGCAAGCCCTCGCCCGGTCACGCGGCCTGTCCGGGGCGGAGGAGTCCCTCGAGGTGGATCGTGCCCTCAACCGGCTTCGCCACCCGGACGGCGGATACACCCGCCACCCGAACACTGGTCGCGAGGAGAGCATCGGCTTCTTCGTCTCGCCCTACCCAGACCGCGAGGTAGCCATCCCCGTCGACCAGCTCCGACCCATCGACCTCCTGCGATTCAGCAAGGCCAACGCCGATCTGCTGCGGATGGACTACCACTACGAGGGCGCCTGGCACGATCCTGAGACGGGAATCGTCTCCCTGGACGTGTCCGTGAAGACCCTCGACGCAGCCGAGGCTCGACGGCTCGCCGAGCAGCACCAGCAAGTCGCGTTCTTCGACGCGCAGACCGGCGCCTCGGTCGAGGTCGACCCGAATGCCCGCGACCGAATCTCGCACCTCAACGAAGGGAACCCGTCATGACGAAGGACCTCAAGTACATCGCGGCCGGGGCGCCCGGCGATCCGCTCACGGACATCGTCGCCGCCGTCGCCGCCGTCGCCGCCATCAACGGCCACACCCCGGACGACGCCGAGCTGCGCGAGCTGCTCGACGAGCAGGCTTTGCCCTCCGATGACGAGAGCGTGCAGCGACTGCGCGCCATGCTCGTCGACGCCGGGCTGGGGGAGGGGACATGACCGCACGATCCGCACAGCCCCGCACCCTTCGCGGCCGCATCGTGACGTCGAACGAATCGTCGCTCGAGGTGCTCGCTGACCTCGTCGCCTCGGCCGACGCTCTACGGGCGGAAGCCGATGCGCTGCGCGCGAGACTGTCAGCCGGCAAGCTCGTCGCCGTCGCCGCGGCCGCGCGGGAAATGATCGTCAAACTGCGCATCCGTGGAGCAGTACCCGAAGGCGACTACCTCGCGCTGGTCGACGCGGCGCGCATCGTCCTCTGCCGGCAGCGATTGCTCCTGCACCAGCTGCTCGCGTCAGGGGGAGCCGCCTCTGGGACCGGACCAGCTGCAGGCGATGGGGTGCAGGAGCCATGAGGACGCTCCGAGACAATGACGCTGCCGGCTACCCGGACGGCGTCTCGAGCGATGATCTGCACCGCCGCCGCGAGGGCGATGAGCTCGGATACATCCCGTCGACGGGGGACTGCATCCGGTATGCGATGCGCCACTCGGCCTGGGACGAGAACGGGCACCGCCTCGAGGACTGGCCGGCCCGAGACGCGCGCGGGCCGTGGGGGCCGGCGACCGACGTCGTGAGCGTGACGCCGGTCGCCGAGCCTCTCATCGTGAAGGTCGCATGCCGCAACCCTCGCAACGGTGAGCGCACATGGATCGACCTCGACTGGTGGATCTGTGAGCCGGTCTATCAGGACGGAGCGCTCTGGTGAGCCCGTCGACGTGGGCGGAGCGATCGCACAGCGATCCCTACTGCGCGGCCCATTGCTCAGCGGGGCACAAGCACAGCCAGTGCGGATGCTCGTGCAGCCACCGTCGCGCCGCCTCGATCTCTGATCGGTGGCAGGGCGCGTACTCCTACGCTCTGACGAACTCAGAGATCGACGATGCTGCAGCATTCGCGGATGAGTTCGCGGCCTACATCGAGGACAGGATGCACGAGATCCGGTATCCCGACGTGCCCCTGCCGACGCCCGAGGAGTACGAGCTCGCGCATCGATGACAGGTGCTCTGAGCGCCTGGACATCACCGTTGCACATATGAGATAGTTGCTGTGGGTGACCGCCCGAACTTCACCTCGGTCCCCGGAGGGTGCTGCATCCCTCCGGGGACCTTCTCTATGCGGCGTCTTCACCGCCGGGGGTGATCAACGGCAGCAGGTCTCGCGCGGCCTTCGGGTACGTCGTCCGCTCGAGAGCGACCAGCTGTTGGCGACGCTGACGCGCAGTGCCGAGCGCCCAGGCGTAGCGGAAGTTGCCGGGGTGGCGGATCTTCTGCACTCCGACGTCGACGAGTGCCGTATGCAGCCACGCGCGAGGATCCTGCCCGGCGCGACGCGGCCGGGCACCGAGCTTCACCAGGTGCCGCTCGGCGGCGTCGCATCCCTGCTCCCCAGTGCGAAGCTTCGAGAGGGTCCGCTCGGAGAGCACGAGGCCGGCGGTGGGGACGAAGCCGTCGACGATCGCAGCGCGCGTGATGTCGGGACTGGTGAAAGATTTGCCTCGTCGGGCCGCCGGCTGCCGGTAGGTTCCCACGTCGGAGTGCAGTGCCCATTGCGTCAGAAGGTGGTCGATCAGCTCTCGGAGCTCGTCGAGGTTTCGGGTGGTCACCGTCGGCCGCTCGAAGCGCCTGCCGTTACTTGCTCGGAATCATCCTCTAGGCGAGCAAGCGCGCGGGCGACCGTCGATTTACCAACGCTGAGAACCCCGGCGATGTGATCAAGACTCGCGTTCTCGGCGCGCATCCGTTTGGCCTGTGCGATCTTCTCCGGCGTCATCTTCGCCGGCCGCCCACCGACTCGACCCTGCGACTTCGCGTGAGCGAGGCCCCGCATGGTGTTCTCCCGGATCGTGTCGACGCGGAGCTGCGCGAACACGGCGACCATGCCGAACAGGGCGCGGCCCATCGGGGTTGTGGTGTCGATCATCGGCTCCGTGAGGCTCTTGATGTTCACCCCTCGACGGTCGAGGTCGTGCAGCGTCTCGATGATGATTCGCTCCGTGCCGCCGAGGCGGTCGAGGCGGCGCACCAGAAGGGTGTCGCCCTCGCGGAGGTAATCGAGGCAGGCAAGCCACTGCGGGCGGTCCGTGATGCGGCTGGATTCGCCGTGGTCGACGAATACTCGAGAAGCGCCGGCCGCGCGCAGCTCGGCCTCCTGGGCGGCGGGGTTCTGCTCCCGCTTCGACACACGGGCGTAGCCGACAACGTTCATCGCGCACTCCCCCGCGTGCCCTTCGACGACGCATCCGATCGACGGATGTACTCGGCGTGGTCGATCCGGCCACCCGCATACTCGGTGAGGTTGGCGACGTCGGCGCGGTTCGGCTCCCAGCCCTCATGCCAGGCGGCCGCGAGGGACTGCGCGACGGACCAGCGCTGCGTCTCGGTCAGGCCGTCGAACAACTCCGGCCACCGCTGCTCAATGTCGAATCGAGTAGTCATCGGGTCAGTCACGTCCGCTCCGTCCTGTGTCGGTTCTGCCTCTTTCGGGGTGCTGCGTCGTCGAACGTTTTGCGACGTTCGCGCCCGGCGTGGGTGCCGGTCGCACGGCCCCTCTCGCACTCATGGGGAAGCTTGCGCGGAGGGCGTCGGCTACGCCGTTGTCGCTCATCCGGGACGCCGAAGCGTCACGGTCTAAAGGGGTGATCGCCTTCCCCAGCACCGCGGCGAGCTGATCGTTTCGGCCGGTGTCCTGGGAGTGAAACCGTGCCTGCACGAACTCGTCGCGCAGCGGCGAGCCGGGAGCAAATTGCGCGGCGTCGATCCGATAGCCGGCCTGCTCTGCGAGCTGGGAGAAGAACACGAACTGCGTCCGCGTATTGCCCTCACGGAAGCTGTGCACGACATTCAGCTCCCCCCAGCTCTCCGCGAGCTCGTCGACGAACTTCGCTTTCGGCAGTCCGCGCAGATAGTCCTTGCTGGCGAGCTTGGCGTACTCGGCCTCGGCGCCCGCCGTCAGGTGAGGGCCGGCGCCGTAGTAGGCGTGTCCGTCCTTCGTCATGAACTGTCCGGCCGGCGCCACCCGTTCTTGACCAGCCCACTCGTAGACGTCCTGGAACACGTAAGCGTGGATCGCCTTCATGTGGTCGTAGTCGAACTGGCCAGGAATCGGGCCGTCGTACAGCTCTTGAAGGCGCGTGTGCGCGTATGCCTCTTCCAACTGCCGGAGCTTGTCGGGGTCGGGTTCCCCATACGGCTTGCCGGGTGCGGTGAACTTGTTCCTCAACACAGAAGTACCTGGGATGAAGTAGTCATCCCAGGTACGAAAGGTGGTGCCGCGAGGCATCAGCCCTGCACATGGCGGCGGATCGCAGCGCGCGCCTCATCCCCCGTCAGCTCGTGGCGAGCGGCCCGCTCGACGATGGTGCGCAGCGCCGGGTCGATGACCTCGTGGCCGGCCAGCGCGAGAGCTGCATCCGCGAACGCCAGGCGGTCCTCGGCAGTGGTCGATGCCGGCGGTGCGGCAATGAGCGTACGGACCATGATTGCCCCTCTCGTGGCGTGCTTCGATTCTATCAGCTATGGGCCGAAAACGGTCGAATCAGGTTTCGGAACATGGGAGGTTTTGGCACGGAGTTTCGGCACGGCGTGTCGACGTCGACGTGTGGATGTGATGGCTTGGTGGCGGGCTTCTGTGATCGCTCAGTGGCGGTGCAGGCGCGGTCAGGTGTCCGCCGTGGTGCGGCGCAGCTCGCGGTAGATGGTGGTGCGGGAGACGTTGAACAGCTCGGCGAGCTCGGCCTGGGTGTGCTCGCCAGCCGCGTGCAACGTCAACAGATGCTTGCGCTGAGAGGGCGAGAGCTTGGGCTTCTTGCCCTTGAGCTTGCCCTTGGATCTGGCGATGGCCATGCCCTCGCGGGTGCGCAGGCGGATGAGGTCCGCCTCGAACTCGGCCACCATGCCGAGCACGTTGAACAGCAACCGGCCGACGGCGTCGTTGGGGTCGTAGACGCTGCCTCCGAGACTGAGCGCCACTCCTTTGATGGTGAGCTCGTCGGCGATGTCCCTCGCGTCCGGGAGCGAGCGGGCCAGCCGGTCGAGCTTGGTCACCACCAGGGTGTCCCCATCCCGGGTCGCGGCCAGTGCCTCACGCAGCCCGGGCCGGGCGCGGGTCGTTCCCGTTAGGCCGTGGTCGAAGTAGATGTTCTTGTTCTCGACTCCGAGGCGCTCGAGTGCTTCCCGTTGGGCGGAGAGGTCTTGCTCGAGAGTCGAGACGCGCGCGTAGCCGACATGCATGTCCCCATTGTTGCAGTTGCCCTCCCCTCACCGCCCATGTCACCGTACGGGTCTTGCGTACATGCCGATCCCTCGTAAGGAGTCGTCGAGGAGGAAGCTCTCTCGACGTACGGTGAAGGTTCCCCTTACGGGCATGCGATCTAGGCTGACGCCTGTGACCGAGTGTTCAGTGCGCGCTGTATAGTTCAGTCCATGCTGACTATTGCTTCGCGTCTCGACGTGATGAACCGCCTGGGTCGTGCACTGGCCGACCCCACTCGATCCCGGATCATCTTGACCCTGCTCGACCATCCCGCTTACCCGGCGGAACTGGCCCGAGATCTGGACCTGACACGCCCGAACGTGTCCAACCACCTGGCATGCCTGCGCGATTGCGGGATCGTCGTCTCCGAGCCCGAGGGTCGTCGGACACGATATGAGATCGCCGATTCGCACCTGGCGCAGGCGCTGACGGCACTGGTCGATGCCACCCTGGCAGTGGACGAAGACGCCCCGTGCATCGATCCCGCCTGCTCGCTTCCCGGATGCGACGCAGCTGGGGAGGGCGCATGATCCTCACCTCGGTCTTGCAGGCGATGGGCCTGTTCGCAGCGACCAACATCGACGACATCATCGTGCTCTCCCTCTTCTTCGCGCGAGGGGCAGGCCAGCGCGGCACTACCGCCCGCATTCTGGCCGGCCAGTACCTCGGATTCGCCGGCATCCTCGGTGCCGCGGTCCTGGTGACCATCGGTGCCGGAGCATTCCTGCCCTCGGCAGCCATCCCGTACTTCGGTCTCATCCCTCTGGGCCTCGGCCTCTGGGCCGCATGGCAGGCCTGGCGCGGAGACGATGACGACGATGACGACGAGGCCAAGGTTGCCGGCAAGAAGGTCGGCGTGTGGACAGTCGCAGGCGTCACCCTTGCCAACGGCGGCGACAACATCGGCGTCTACACCCCTGTCTTCCTCAGCGTGGAACCTCTCGCAGTAGTCGCCTACTGCATCGTCTTCCTCGCGCTCGTCGCGGTCCTGGTGGCCCTGGCAAAGTTCGTCGCCACCCGCCCCCCGATCGCAGAAGTGCTCGAACGCTGGGAGCACATCCTCTTCCCCATCGTTCTCATCGGCCTCGGCATCGTGATCCTCGTCAGCGGCGGAGCCTTCGGACTCTGACGTAGCGGCAGCGATCCAAACGGCCCCGACCGGGCGCACCCCTCTCGGTTCAGACCGCGACACCTACCTGCAGCCAGTCCTGCGTGATCGCGGCAACAAGACCGCCACGGAGCGCTGCAAAAACCCCGCCACCAAGCGAACGAAGCCACAACGTCGACGGGTGTGAAGTTCGGCGCTCTTCGGCGGTGTTCTGTGATCGTCCGGTGTCGCTAGTTTCCGATGACGAGGATGCTGGCGGCGGCTTCGACGACGTCGTCGGTGATGGTGTCGAGCTGGTTGATCCTGAGTACCCGGTTGATCTGGGGGAAGAGTCGCTCGAGGAGGCGGAAGTTGCCGCGGGTGATGCGTTCGATCGCGGCGATGGCCTGCGCGTCGGTGAAGTCGTCCGGATCGAGGGTCTTTCCGAGGCGCTTCCAGTGGCGATCCAGGACGAACAGGAGTTCCTCACGGCCTAGGTTTCGGTACTGATGTGAGAAACCAAGCCGGCTGAAGAGTTGCGGGTAGTGGCGGAAACGTTCGTCGATGCCGGGCATGCCGATCAGGATGATCGCGAGGTGGGTGCGGTCGTGTTGGTCCCGGAGCAGTTCCAGCCCTGTCGGGGTGAGCCGTTCGGCTTCGTCAATGATGAGCAGTTCGACGAGGTGTTTGACGTCTCTCTGACAGAAGGACCCGGTGTCTGGGTTGAGTGTTCTGAGGTGTTCGTCGGCGCAGATGCCGACTTTCATTTGCCAGTGGTCGATGTCCTGCATGAGGTCTTTGGGGCGGCAGAGGACTTCGGGCGTGTAGAAGACGGCCCGAGATCGGTTCGCCAGTGCGTAATGCTTCGCGTCGTGCTCTCCGCGCGGACCCCATTCGTTGATGTACGGCTCGAGGATGTCCCAGCTCGCGTAGCGGCGGGCGGAGTTCGTCTTCCCGACGCCCGCTGCGCCGTGGCAGATCCCGATCGTCTTCTCTTTCCGGACGGCGTTCGCGAACTCGGTGAAGCGTCGGTGTTCTTTGGTGACGATGAATCCGTGGCTCATCATTCGTCCTCTTCGTAGGTGCGCAGCCGTGGCCGCCGCGGGGTGAGCGCGGGCACTGGCGCGCGGGGTTCTTCACGTGGAGCGACCGTGGCGATCCGATCGTTGATTGTGCGGCGCAGTTCTCGGCGCCGTGCCCGGCGTGCGGTTTCGATGTCGCGGAGGCTGAGGCGGAGGTTCGGGTGGGCTTCGTCTATGGCTGTGCAGATGAACGTGTCGCGGTCGTAGACGCGGATCTCTGAGATGTCGCGGGGGTCGTATCGGATGGTGATTGTTCGTCCCACGAACGGCGCCAAAGTCGGCGCGAGGTACCTCTGGCCTTGGAAATGGATGCCGTCGCGTTGCACGACTCTGTTCTTCGGGACGGTGAGGAGCAGACCGTCGAGTTCTTCGAGGCTGTCGGGCATGCGAGGAAGCCACCCGTCGCCGATCCACGCAGCCTTCGGAGAGATCCCAAGTTCGCTGTGAATTCGGTCGTTGTAGGTCGCGATGAACGCGCCGATTGCCCGATCAAGCTCTGTCAGGGTGAGGACTGGCTTCGGATTCCTGCTGCCTCGGTCGAGGTGCCCGGGCAGCACTGCGAGGAGCTCGGTGTTGATGGTGCGGAAGACTCGCTCGATTTTTCCTCGCCCTTGAGGTCTGCCGACGGTGGAGTGGATGATCCGGATGTGTAGCGAGATCGCGGTACGTTCCAGATGATGGCTGGTGAAGTCGGAGCCGTGATCGACGTGCAGAACGTCGGGGATCCCGCACATGGCCCAGGCGGGGTCAGTCTTGCGCCAAATCGCCTGCCGGAGCGCGAGGGCGGTGTTTATCGCAGACGGTGCGCCGGTGAACACCATGTAGCCGCAGATCGCGCGGGAGTGATCATCTAGGACCGTGGTCAACCAGGGTCGATCCGGTTTACCGTCGGCGCCGACGATGAGGATGTCGAGTTCGGTGTGGTCGGACTGCCACGTCTGGTTCGGGTGATCGGCACGGCGACGGAAAACCAGCTCGAACTTGTCCCGATACGACGCCGGCCCCTCTAACGCGAGGGTCACCAACGCCGGGTCGAGATCCATGACGATCTCCCTGACCGTCGAATAGCTCGGCGCGGGAACACCCCTCCGTGTTGCGTCCGCAGTGGCGAGGCGATGGAGCGTAGCAAGGGCGGGACGGGGTCTCGTCAATGCCAGGCGTTCGATGAACGCCACAGTCTCAGGCTGGGTCCGTCGCGCTCCGCGGTCACCGCGAGGCTGAGCGTCGAGCGCGGCGAGGCCGCCATCGCGGTACAGGTGATGCCAGCGTTGAAGTGTTCTCGCGCTGATCCGGGATTCTCGGGCGAGGGCGGCGAGGGGAATCTGGTCTTCGACATGCAGCCGAAGAATCCGCCACCGCCCCTCACCGTCCACGACCGCTACATCGTCGCGGCGTGTGAAGCGTGAGTTTGCTGATGCCGGTACAGGGTCGCTCGGCTCCACCCGACGAGACGGGCCGCATCTTCCGCCGTGCGGCCCCGGGAACGCGCATCAGCTACGAGCTGCAGCTTCTCCGCGATCACGACCGGGTCAGACACGGGCCGACCGAATCGGGTTCCGTTTTGCCTGGCGGCGGCGATGCCGGCGTTGACTCGTTCGACAATCAACTCACGCTCGTACTCGGCGAGTGTGGCCAGCATGTTGAGCATTAGCCGGCCCGTCGATGTCGTCGGGTCGATGCCATCGGAGATCGAGCGCACGTGGATGCCGCGATCGCGCAGTAGGTTCACTGTGTTGAGGACGTCGATCAGGGATCGGCCGAGTCGGTCGACGCGCCAGACGACGACGGTGTCGCCGGGCTCAGCGTGTTCGAGAAGCTTCTTCATCCCTCGACGCTCGACCGCCGTCTTGCTGCCGGATGTGACGTCAGCGAACACATCACGCTTTTGAACGCCGGCGCCAACGAGCGCGTCGAGCTGCAGCTGTGCATCCTGGCTTGATGTGCTGACCCGGGTGTATCCAAGAAGTCTCACCTGGCCATTGTGACTCAGAAACCCTCGGTCGTCACCCGGCCGAGACACTTTGCGTTGAGACGAATTTGCAAGACATGCACCGCCACGGAATCGCGGCACTCGAACCGAGCCTTCTCGGCGACAGGCCACTGTCTCGGAAAGCTGTACGTTTCTGCAACACCGACATAATCGTTCGCAGTAGCGGAAACGTGGGCCGCTTGTCATATTCTCGCTGCGAGAATATGGTTGGTGATATGACCATTCCCCTAGCCCCACCGTCGTTTTGGATCTTGACTGCGCTAGCGTCGCACCGTCGGCACGGGTACGAGATCCTTCAGGTGGCGGCGACAGCATCCGATGGGCGGGTCTCGCTGAAGGTGCCCACGCTCTATGCGGCCTTGGAGCGACTTGAGGCGAACGGGTCCATCCGCGCTGATGGCGAGGAGATCGTAAATGGTCGCGCGCGGCGCTACTTTGTCATCACTGACGAGGGCGCCGCACGACTCTCGGAGGAGGTCGACTCGATGGAGCAGGCCGCTCGCGCGGCTCGCGCCCAGTTGACGACGCATAAGTCAGCGTTCGCCTTCACGCCGGCGGCGTTGGCATGAGCCGGCGCGGTGCTGACGCGTTCGAGCGGTTGCTGCGCTGGTATCCGGCGTGGTGGCGTGCGGCGAATGGGGACGTGCTGCTCGGCACGTTGCTTGATCACGCCGAGCACGAGGGCAGGAAGGGACCGTCTCGCGATGAGGCCCTCTCAGCGATGGTGAACGGCCTGGCGATGCGCTTGGATACCCGGGTCGCTCTCTGGTCGTCGGTAGTCGCGCTCGTCCTTAGCTCGGGTGTGTGGATGCTCGGTCTGCGGGGCGCTTACACGGGAGTAGTGACGACTGGGATAGCTCCTGTCCTAGCCTTGATCGGAGTTGTTGCGCTGATCCGCTCCCGTGGATGGATCGCGCCGCTTCGTACGCTGATCGTGCTCGCCGTGCTTGTCGGTGCGCTGATTCTTGCCGCGCTCGCGCAACTGTCGTGGGCGCGGGGCTTCGATCTCGCGGATGCTGGCATCGCCCTTGCCGGACTGGCAGCCGCGTGGGTGCCGCTCTTCATCGGCGGTTGGGTTGTCGGTGGTTTCGGGCTCGCGCTTCTTCTCGACGGCGTGCTCACCCCAACCCGCATACCGGGGTTTGGCCGCATCGCCATCGCGATTATTGTCGGCGCGCTGGCTGCTCCCGTCTTGGGCGTCGGACTGATCAATCCTGTGATGTCCAACGTCGTTGCCGTCATCGTGGCCATCGTGGCGCTGCGCACCGTCGAACGGGGGGACGCGACGCCCACGCACGCGCTCAGGTCGCCATCACGCGCCGATGAATCCCGACGTTCAGGGCAGCGGCTGGCCTGGTTCAGCGTGGCCGGCGGACTCGTGGGCGTGGCCTACGCTCTCACCGGCACCGCGTGGTCTGCGGGAGCGACGGATGGCACCGTGGCGATGGGCCAGGGCATTACGATCATGCTCGCCGCCAGCATCCCCCTCCTTGCTGCGGTCGGGCTCGATGCGTCGAAACACCGCGGACGCATCGTCGTGTGGGGGCCGCTCTGCGTCGCGGTCGTCGCTCTCATCGCAGTCGCCGTTGCCTATATGTTCGCCCCCGAGTGGGAGGGCATGGGTCCATGGATGACGCTGTCAGCTGCTCTTGGCGGCGGCGCCCTGGCCTGGTGGGCCACTCCGCGCCTGCGCGGACCGCTCGCAGCCCGTGTCGCTGTGGGTATCGCCAGTGGCATCGCCTACGCAGCGCTCATCGGCATCACGGTAATACCTGTGCTTGCGTTCGCCGTCCCGATTTTCGGCGTGATCGTCGCGCTCCGCGGCCGAAGCGGCGGTCAGTCGAAGCATCCCAGCGCTGTTCACGACGGACCCGCAGCCCCGGCGGTGATGGCATGAAGTGTGTCCCGCGGGTCGCGCTAGTTCTTGCAGCGCTGACGTTGCTGACGGGGTGCGCAGCCTTCGGTCAAACGCCGTCGCCAACGACCATCCACACGAACGCAGCGGGTGAGCAAGTTGTTGCCGAGTGGATGAACTATCCGGCGCATGCCGGTCAGGACGGAGAAGCGCTCATCGGCTACCCGGATCAGGTCGAGTTGCAGCCCGTAGCAACGCGCATCACCAAAGACATCGCCGAAGCGATCACGGACGAGTCAGGTATCGCCCTGGTCCCTGCCACCCCCGAATCGACCTGGTTCTCAGACGACAACTGGCACGCCCAAGTGGGGAACGGGTACGGCGGGGAATCCATGCTGATCACCGTCAACTGCTGCGAGCTCGCCTCGGAGGGGACGCCGGACCGAGCGAAGTGGCAAACGGTACTCGATGCGGCCAGTCGTGCAGCCGAGCGGGCCGGTCTCGGACCATTCGTCGTCGATGAGCAGTCTGAAAGCTGTGGGAAAGCCGACAGGGAGTCCTGCTGGATCCTCGCGGCGACCGCCAGTGATGGGGTCCAGTGGGTGTCGTTCACCATCCAGGACCGGGCGCTAGACCTGTCTGGCGATGCGGAACGCGAGGCCGAGAAGTTCGACTGGCCCATGGCAACAATCGCCATCAGCTACGGTGCAACCGTCGTCCAAGCAGGCAAGCAGGACAAGTTCGCTCGCGCCATGCAGGACTTCGTCGGCCTCGACCGGCCAGCGGGCACTACCTCTGACTAGTCTGCACCGACGACGCGGGTGCGTCGCAACCCGATGCCGCAAAGCTCAGACGCGACGAGGAGCGATCGCAGAACACCGCCGAAGAGCGCCGAACTCCGTGGGGATCTTCCCGAACCGTGATGCGATCATCCGCCTCGTCGGCGCAGTCCTCGCCGAGCAGACCGACGAATGGGCAGAAGGCCGCCGCTACCTCGGCCTCGACATCCTCGCCAAGTCCCGCCTCACCTTCGTCCCCGACACCACAAGCGAGGTGACCACCGACACGATCCTCGAACTCAGCGCCTAACCAACATCAACAGCAGAAGGATCACCGAGAACTACACCACTCCAAGGGGCCGTGGTGCCTCATTGTCAAGTGCCCGCGAAATCTGACCCGTGCCTCAAGTAGGAATGCCCGCGAGATCGGGTCAGCTGGCGGGGCGGAGACGGACGCCGCGGCTGGTGTCGGGCAGTGGCGTGGCCGAGACGGCCTGGAGGGCGAGGGTCGTGTCGCGTGCAAGGCCGGTGAGGTGGTCTTGGAGGGACTGGATGCGGCGGGCGATCTCGGCGGGGTTGAGTGCGTCGCGGCGGGCGCGCAGCTCGGCCTCTTGTGCCGGGGAGAGCACCCCTGCGTCCAGGAGCCGGTCGATCGGGGTCTTTGGCTTGTCGTAGAGGCGCTTGCGGCGCCCGGCGGCGTCGGTGGCCCATCCGGTGGGCTTCTTGGTCGGGGTGAAGTAGTTCAGCCGGTCGTTCACCAGCGGCCAGAGCTGGTTGAGCAGGATCAGCGCTTCGGGGGTGTCGTAGCGCCAGTAGAACCCGTAACGGCGTACGAGGTGGTTGTTCTTAGATTCGATCGTGGCCTGGTCGTTCTTCTTGTAGGGCCGAGACCGGGTGAAGAAGATCTTCCGGCCCGCGGCCCAGCCGACCACGTCATGGTTGATGAACTCGGATCCGTTGTCGAAGTCCAGCCCGACGATCTCGAAGGGGATTGCCTCCACCGCTGCGTCGAGGGCGGACAGGATGTGCACGTGCGCGTTGTTGCGGACCGAGCGCGTGAACACCCACCCGGTGCGCATGTCGGTCAGGTTTACCGTCCGGGCGAACTCGCCCCTGAGCGTTGGGCCGCAGTGCGCGACGGTGTCGCCCTCGAAGAACCCGGGGGCGTCCTCGACCTCGTCGCCAGCCTTACGGACCGTGATCGAGGAGCGCAGCAGCGGCGACGGCTTCGTCGTCGAGACCCCGCGCAGCGGGTCCGTCGCACGGGCTGGTGCAAGGTACCGGTCGATCGTTGCCGCGCTCATCCCGAGCAGCTCGGCGCGCACCTGCGCCGAGTACCGCGCCTTTCCGGGCACGAGTTCGCCGTGGCGCTCCAGCGCGTCCAGCAGGGCCATCATCGAGGCAGCCAGGTACTTCCCGCACTCGAATCCGGCGAACGCCCACACCAGCTGCAGCACCTTCACCGCGTCGTAGGAGTATTTCCGCGGCCGCGGCCGCTGCGGCGTCACCGCCCGAGGCCGCGGCTTGGCGGCGGCGGCCAGCCTGCGGCGGGCGTTGTCACGGGACCAGCCCGTCACCGCGACCACCTCGCCCAGCAGCCGGCCCCGCTCCTTCTTCGACACCCTCGCATACGCCTTGGCGTACTTCGCTGTGATCTCCGCACGTGACCGCACCGACAACTCGCTTCCCATGCCGGTGACGTCCCTGGGAGTGGTGTAGTTCTCGGGCTCGAGTGTCACGTCGTGAACGTGGTGAGCCATCGTGCGATGGTCAGTGAGAACTGTCTAGGAAACTCACGGAAGGACACAAACGCACGATGGCTCTTGACCAGTCTGCCCTGCTCGAGCTGCTCGGGGAACTGAAACTCACCGATGTCACCGACCGGATCCGGGTCGCGACCGAGACGCTCTACCAGGAGCTGATCAACGCGGAAGCGACCGCGTTGATCGGTGCCGCCCCGTTCGAACGGTCGTCCACCCGGACGACACAGCGCAACGGCTCCCGACCGAGGACCCTGTCCACGACCGCCGGGGATCTGGAGCTGCGGATCCCGAAGCTGCGGCAGGGGACGTTCTTCCCGTCGCTGCTGGAGCGACGTCGCCGCGTCGATCAGGCACTGTTCGCGGTGGTGATGGAGGCCTACCTGCACGGCGTCTCCACGAGGAAGGTCGACGACCTGGTGAAGGCGCTCGGCGCCGACACCGGGATCTCGAAGTCCGAGGTGTCCAGGATCTGCGCCGACCTGGACGCCGAGGTCGCCGCGTTCCGCGACCGCGATCTTGCGACGATGGGCTACCCGTATG
Source organism: Microbacterium sp. No. 7 (assembly GCF_001314225.1). Taxonomy (NCBI): domain Bacteria; kingdom Bacillati; phylum Actinomycetota; class Actinomycetes; order Micrococcales; family Microbacteriaceae; genus Microbacterium; species Microbacterium sp. No. 7. The sequence goes on along the minus strand of NZ_CP012699.1, from coordinate 33,464 downwards.
TGTTCCTCGACGCCACCTACTGCAAAGCACGAGTGAATCATCGGGTGGTGTCGCAGGCGATCGTCGTCGCCGTCGGCGTCGCCGCAGACGGACGCCGCGAAGTGCTCGGCTTCGACGTCGGCGACACCGAGAGTGAGCCGTTCTGGACCAGCTTCCTGCGCTCTCTGAAGGCCCGTGGGCTGGCCGGCACGCAACTGGTGATCTCCGACGCCCACACCGGGCTGAAGAAAGCGATCAGCACCGTTCTGCAGGGCGCCGCCTGGCAACGCTGCCGGGTGCACTTCATGCGCAACGTCCTCGCGGTGGTGCCCAAGGCCAGCGGCGAGATGGTCGCCTCGATCATCCGCACGATCTTCGCCCAACCCGACAAGGAGCATGTTCAGGCCCAGTTCGACGAAGTCGTCCGCATGCTCGACCGGTCGCACCCGAAGGTTGCCGAGATGCTCTCCGACGCACGAGACGACCTGCTCGCGTTCACTGGGTTCCCGCAGAAGCACTGGCGGCAGATCTGGTCCACGAACCCGCTGGAACGGGTGAACAAGGAGATCAAGCGTCGCACCGACGTGGTCGGGGTGTTCCCCAACCCCGCCGCGCTGCTGCGCCTGGCCGGCGCGGTCCTGGTCGAGCAGCACGACGAATGGGAAGCCGGCGACCGCCGCTACTTCTCCGAGCACTCCATGCGGCAACTCGACGCCATGAACACCGCCCACATCGAGGAGGTGGTCATCCCCGAAATCGCTGCGGCATAATCAAACCCAACTGACCGCACGGTGTCGAGAAACTCCACCACTCAGCGGGACGTCACCCCCATGCCCCGAGCGTCGCCATTTCGCGGGCATTCTCAGATGAGGCACCGAAGGCGTTTCGCGGGCACTTTAAGTGAGTCTCGTCGGGGGCTTGACCCCCTCAGATTCCTCCCCTAGCCTCGACGTGAGAACACCATCGGCGGTCGTTCCTCGGCCGTCGATTCGGCATCCCAAAATCCAGGCAGAAGGAGGAGAACGATGGCAGAAGAGTTCGCGGGCAAGGTCGCGCTGGTCACCGGAGGAGCGTCCGGCATCGGTGAGGTGGTGGCCCGGATGCTGGCACAGCAGGGTGCGTCCGTGCTGGTCGTCGACCTGAACGAGGAGGGCGCGAACCGGGTCGCGGGGGAGATCGGGAACGCCGGCGGCAAGGCGGCCGGCTTCGCGGCGGACGTGACCGACGCGGACCGGATGAAGGCGGCGGTCGACGCGGCGGTCGAGCAGTTCGGCGGGCTGCACCTCGCGTTCAACAACGCCGGCATCGTCGGCCCGCTCGGCCCGCTACACGAGACGGACCTCGAGGGATACCGAAAGCTGATGGCGATCAACCTCGACTCCGTCTACTACGGCATGTACTACGAGATCCCGGCGATGCTGAAGGCCGGGGGTGGCTCCATCGTGAACACCTCCTCCATCCTCGGGCTCGTCGGCGTCACGGGGGCCGTCCCGTACGTCGCAGCCAAGCACGGAGTCACCGGAATGACGAAGGCCGCAGCGCTCGGGTACGCGCCGCAGGGAATCCGCATCAACTCGGTGCATCCCGGCTACATCGACACGCCCCTGCTCGGGAACCTCTCCGAGGAGTGGTACAACGGGCTGGTCGCGAAGCACCCCATCGGCCGTCTCGGGAAGGCGGAGGAGGTCGCGGAGCTGGTGCTGTTCCTGCTGTCCGACCGGTCGTCGTTCATCACCGGCACGCAGCACACCGTGGACGGCGGCTACACCGCGCAGTAACGCGAGCGGATCCAGGCGGTCACCGAGTCCGCTCCCAGGCGCCGGGCTCGGTGCCCTTCGACGGGCTCGGGGACCGTGCGCGGCCCTTCGACAGGCTCAGGGACCGTGCGCGGCCCTTCGACGGGCTCACGCGACCGGACGACTACCCCTGGAAGTCCTCCGGGTCGACCTCCTCCAGGAATCGCTTGAACTCGGCGAGCTTCGCCTCCTCGTCCTCGTGCGAGCCTTCCGTCTCGTCGGCGATGCCCGCCTCGGCGAGCACCTCGTCCGCCACCCAGATCGGCGCGTCGACGCGGGCGGCGAGCGCGATGGAGTCGGAGGGCCGGGCGTCGAGGACGCGGCGGCCGTACTGGGTCTGCAGGGTGATCTCGGCGTAGAAGGTGCCGCCTTCGATCTTCGTCACCTCCACCCGCTCGACCTCGGCGCCGACCGTCTCGAGCGACTCTTCCCCCAGATCAACCGGGTACTCAGGATCAACCAGCTCGACACCATCACCGACGACGTCGTCGAAGCCGCCGCCAGCATCCTCGTCATCGGAAACTAGCGACACCGGACGATCACAGAACACCGCCGAAGAGCGCCGAACTTCACAGTCGACGGGCCGGGGTTGGCACTCGTCCCGAAATCGATCGTTATCGGCCCACACAAGCCGAGCACTCACACACCCACTCGCTGCCATCAGTGGCGGGGATCATGGGGTGGAGACACCCAGGACAGTTCGGCACGTCCAGCGAGAGGTGTTCCCTCTCAAATCGTCGACGACGAGCGTGGGACACATCATCGTTGCCGTCGAACATGCTCAGAGCTTAGGTCGCTCGATCTGTCGAAGGAGCGCGGTTGGCCGGCGCCGGCAGTGATGGCGAACCGCTGGATGCCTCAGCGTGCCGTTCTAGCGGTTGCCCTTCTGACGATTGTGCGTCGTGCACAGCATCGTCAGATTGCTGATGTCCGTCGCCCCGCCCTTCGACCAGGCCGTGACGTGGTCAGCGTCCATCTCCTTCAGCGACCAGATCTTCGTCGCGTTGGCGTCGCCCGCGAACACGCACGCCGGGCAGTTGGAGGTGCCGGCCGCCTCCGCCGCCGCCGTCTGCTGTGCGTACTTGACCTTCTTGTCCTTGTCTTCGAACAGGCGGATGTTGAGCAAGCGCGGCTGCGTCTCGCCGCCGAGGACGTACTCGTACACCCCCTTTCGGTCATGCACGGCACCGCTGCTGAGCAGCTCGCCCACGCGCGCGCTCACGACGCGACCGTTGTAGGGGTTGTTGCCGAAGCGCTCGTACAAATCAGCCCACGCCAGCCCTCTCATCTCTGAGTCGGTGCGCCCCCCGAACGTCGTCTCGACCCACTCGATGACCGTTGTGAAGTAGGCCTGCAGCTCGTCGATCGTCGTGTCGTGCCGATGCAGCGACATATAGTCGTCGATCTCCTGGGCCTTGGATGCGGCGACCCACTTGAGCGCGACCTCGAGGACCTCCTGGCGGAGCGGGTCGCCCTTGACGAAGCTCGCCCACTTCTGCTGCAGCGCGTTCCGCGCGTTCGAGAACTCAGCCTTGGCGAGCGTAACGAACGGACCGGAGTATGCGGCGTTGCGCAGCTCCTGCCGGGTCAGCTCGACGCCTGCGGTGTTGATTGTCTGGAACCAGGCCTTTATCTCGGGCTCGGTGCCCTCGCACACGTAGACCAGCAGCTCGCGGTCCATGATCAGTTCCTTCTCGGTGTCCGACAGCGACGAGAAGTACCGCTCGCGGCCACCGACCTTTACCGCGAACTTGTTCGTCACGAAGCGACCGATCGAGGTGATGCGCTGCTGGCCGTCGAGCACCTCGAGATGCTGCTTGCCGTCGTTGAAGCCCGCGGTCACATCGGTGAAGTAGATCAGTCCGATCGGGTACTCCTTCAGCAGCGAGTCGATGACGGCGCCCTCGCGCGGGGTGTTCCCGTACACGAAGTGTCGCTGATACTCCGGCTGAATCGTCAGCGTGCCCGACAGGCCGTAGAGACCCTTCGCATCGAGCTCGCTGTACTGAAAACCTGCGACGAGGTCGCTGATCTTGATGAACTTCAGCTCGGTCTTCATGCTGTCTCTCTGATCTGGGGTGCGCGGTGGCGAACGAGAACGCGGAAGTAGGGGGACTTTCCCCCGGGCAGGCGTAGATCTTTGCCGTCTCTGCCATAACGGAAGCGCACGATCTCAAACTGCTCGGGGTTGTACTTGCCCAGAAAGGTGATCGGGACACCCATCAGCCCGGGGTAGTCGCTCGGGATGGCGTCCAGCCGCGGAACCTCAATCGCGTCTTCATTCTCGTAACGCTCGTAGCCGATGCCCTTGACGTGAGCGTGCTTGCTGTACCGGATGTTCTCCGCTTCGGACATCAGCTGCAGCGGCTGGTGACGTCGACCGTGGTCGATGTTGGTGAACCAGGCCGAGTTTCCGACCGTCTGATAGCGAACCCCGTCTTCGACCTTCTGGCCGGTGGCTTTGATCGGTGCGTCGTCGGGGATCCGGAACCACATCGAGCCGTTACCGTCGCGGGTCACACCCAGCCACAGATCGTTGTCCTGGATCAGTGGGTAGACCTCCTTGTACGTGGCCTGAGTCCCGTTGAGTGGTGGACTTTCCGGTCTTGAGCGTCGTGTCATTGACGTGGGGGGCCACCGTGCGATGGTCAGTGAGAACGACCAAGTTACTCACGACAGGAGATCGCACGATGGCCCTCAATCAGTCTGCCCTGCTCGAGCTGCTCGCCGAGCTGAAACTCACCGACACCACCGACCGGATCCGTCAGATGACCGAACGGCTCTACCAAGAACTCATCGACGCTGAAGCCGCGTCGGTGATCGGTGCCGGACCCTACGAGCGCACCGTCGAGCGCACCGCTACCCGCAACGGGGCGAGGCTGCGCACCCTGTCGACCACTGCGGGAGATCTGGAGTTACGAATCCCGAAGCTACGGGCCGGCAGTTTCTTCCCGTCGCTGTTGGAGAGGCGCCGTCGGGTTGATCAGGCGCTGTTCGCCGTCGTGATGGAGGCCTACCTGCACGGCGTGTCCACCCGCAAAGTCGACGACCTGGTCAAAGCGCTCGGCGCCGACACCGGCATCTCGAAGTCCGAGGTGTCGCGCATCTGCGAAGGCCTTGACGCGACGGTTGCGGCATTCCGCGACCGCTCCCTGTCCCAGATCGCCTACCCCTACGTCTTCCTGGACGCCACCTACTGCAAGGTTCGCATCGACGGTCGGGTGGTGTCCCAAGCGGTTGTCGTCGCGATCGGGATAACCGCTGACGGGCACCGTCAGGTGCTCGGCTTCGACGTGGGCGACAGCGAAACCGAGGAGTTCTGGAAAGCATTCTTACGGTCCCTGAAAGCCCGAGGCCTTGGCGGGGTGAAGCTGGTGATCTCCGACGCACACGCTGGCTTGAAAGCAGCCGCCGCAGTGGTGTTGCAGGGAGCCAGTTGGCAGCGGTGTCGCGTGCACTTCATGCGCAACGTGCTCACCGCCTTACCCAAGGGTCGGCAGGAGATGGTCGCCTCGATCATCCGCACGATCTTCGCCCAACCCGACGCTGAGCACATTGATGCACAGTTCGATGAGGTTGCACGCATGATCGACCGCGTTCACCCCAAGGCGGCTGAGATGCTCCACGATGCCCGAGCCGACGTGCTGGCGTTCAAGCACTTCCCAGCCCGGCATTGGCGGCAGATCTGGTCGACGAACCCGCTGGAACGGCTGAACCGGGAGATCAAACGTCGCACCGACGTCGTCGGAGTGTTCCCGAACGCTGCCAGCCTGCTGCGCCTGACCGGCGCCGTTCTGATCGAGCAGCACGACGAATGGGAAGCCGGCGACCGCCGCTACTTCTCCGAAGCGTCTATGGCCGAACTCGCCGCCACCAACTCGGTCGAGGACGCGGTGATGCTGCCCGAGATCACGGCCGCCTAAACTGCAACCAGCTGATCATCGAGTGGAAACGAAAGACCACCACTCAGCGGGACGTGGCCTTGTACGTGATCGCGTTGCTGTTGCCGATGACCGAAAACCGGACATCGCCGGCCATCAGCCACGCGTGAGAATGTCAACCTCAGCTGGGCCCAGGGCGGCAATCTAAACGGGACCCACCCTGTGGTTTCTGGTCTTGGTTCCGGGCCCCGGTAGTATCTCGTTCATGAACTTCAACCGTTCCGCTTGGTGGTGGCTGCGATAGCAGCCGGTTGAAGTATGTTCACGGGCTGCACGGCAGCTCGTGGAACGGCCCGAGTACTCCGTGTAGCTCCCAATCATCGGGAGACACAAATGGAGTCCTTCATCGCAACCGCGCAACGCTCGGCAGAGGTCGCGGTCCTCGTGGCCGAGCACCCCGAGCACTTTCGAGTCCTCACGGGTGAGCGGCCGACTGGGCCGCTGCATCTGGGCCACTACTTTGGCACCATCAGGGAACGGGTGCGTCTCCAGCAGGCTGGCGTCGAGATGTTCCTCGTGCTCGCGGACTATCAGGTCATCACCGACCGAGACACGATGGCTCACGTTCGCGAGAACGTCTATAGCGCTGTGCTCGACTATCTCGCCGCGGGCATCGACCCGGAACGGACGACCATTTTCACCCACTCGTCGGTGCCGGCGCTGAATCAGTTGATGCTGCCGTTCCTGAGCTTGGTCACCGAGGCGGAACTGCATCGTAATCCGACCGTCAAAGCGGAACTCGCGGCGTCCGGGCGCGCGTTGAGCGGGTTGCTCTTGACCTATCCGGTGCACCAGGCGGCCGACATTCTGTTCTGCAAAGGCAATCTCGTGCCCGTCGGCAAGGACAACCTCCCGCATGTGGAGATGACTCGCGTGATCGCTCGACGGTTCAACGAGCGCTATGGGGATGTCTTCCCGGTTCCGGATGCGTTGATCACGTCGACGCCGGAGGTTCCGGGCTTGGACGGTCGGAAGATGTCGAAGAGCTACGGGAACGCGATCGCGTTATCTATGACACCGGACGAGACACGAGCGCGTACATCGCCCACCCGCGCGCCAACCACCACACCGGCCGGAGCGAGATAAGCAGATCGATGACCCAGGAGGCCACAGCGTTGCGCCGCGCTCGCTCTACGGCCGAGCGCCAGCGGGTCGAGACCCACTCAGCCGCAACAGCCGAAGGCTTGCGCCGATCAACGGCAACTTCCGAGCGCGGCGGGATGCCCGCCGCCGAACGCAACTCGGCCGCGTATGCGTCGGGGTCCCTGAGCGCGAAGTCTTCGCCGCTGTCGGACGCCTGGTCGAGGAGGTCGGATTCGAGCCCTTCGACCAGTTCGTCGATCTCGTCGGTGGGAAGGTCGTCGAGAGATGCGCGCACTGCCGCCGCGAACGCGGCGATCGAGGCATCCGGAGCGGTCGTCGTCTGGTCCATCACTTCTCTCCGATCTTCGTGATCTTGCGGGGGCGCGGTTGGGGTTCCAGCAGAGTCGTCATGACCCCTGCGAACTCCATCCAGTCGCGCTGCTGCTCCGCGAGCATGTTTCGACCCAGCGGACTGATCGCGTAGTACTTGCGATGCGGTCCGCCGTCCGAGGGCACGACGTAGCTCGACAGGGCCCCGGCCCCGTATAGCCGTCGAAGCGTGCCATAGACCGAGGCGTCCCCCACGTCGCCGAGGCCGGCATCGCGCAGGCGCCGGACGATGTCGTATCCGTAGCCGTCCTCATGTTGCACGACCGCGAGGACGGCGGCGTCGAGCACGCCCTTGAGGAGTTGTGTGGAATCCATCGGACCTCCCTCTTGTCGAGTGCACGCTACCACGCAATGCGCAGTAGCTCGCACAGCGCTATGCGCGGCGCGGCGATCAACGGACCTCGGCCGCCGGCTCAGCCCGAGGCGGAGGGAAACAGAAGGGCGCCCCGAGTCAGTTTCGACTCGGGGCGCCCTCTGGTGCCGAATTCAGCTCGCGGCCGAGGCGGCGAGTCCCGCGATTTCGCGACCGGATCGGACGGCGTGGGTCTCGGCCGTCTGCTTCAGGTCCGCGGCCACATCGGCGAACGCGTCGAGGGCCGGGTTCACGCCGACGAGCGTGAAGGGACGCTCCACGACCCGCAGGTCGAGGCCCCAGACATCCTCCAGAACGCGACGCAGCCACGCGGTCGAGTGATCCCACCCTTCCTTCGGCGTTCCGGGGGCGTAGTTGCCACCGAGCACCGTGACGAGGGTTGCGGGCTTACCGCGGAGCGCGGTGCCCTGCGGGTCGATGCGCGGATCGGTGTAGGCGACGTCGAACCAGGTCTTGAAGTGCTGGGACACCCCGTAGTTGTAGAGCGGAACGGCGAACAGCAGGGCGTCGGCGTCGATCATCTCGTCGGCGAGCTCTGCTGCCAGTGCACGGGCTGCACGCTGGCCGTCGGTGTGATCCGCGGCGGGCGTGAAGTTGGAGGTGACGGCATCCGCCCATGCGGTCGCCGGAATCGGGTCGGCGGACAGGTCGCGTCGAACGACGTCGGATGTGGGGTGCGTCGAGAGCCACTCGGCCTCGACGAGATCGGCGAGCGCGCGGCTGGAGGAGGTGGGGGGAAGGATGCTGGCGTCGAGCCGGAACAGCGTGGTCATGGTGTCCTATCTGGAATCCGAAGTAACTAAGTAAAACATAGCGACTCCGGAGACTGTAGCACCCGTACGATGAATTCATGACGCCCCCCGACGACGAGCACGAGCGCGAGGTCTGCGACGCGGCCGTGACGCTGGCGTTCTCGGTGCTCGGCAAGAGATGGAACGGGATGATCGTCTCGGCGCTCGGCAGCGGCGCGTCCACGTTCGGCGGCCTGCGGCGCGCGGTTCCGGGCATCAGCGACGCCGTGCTCTCGGATCGCCTCGCCGGACTCGCCGAGGCGGGACTCGTTCTGCGGACCGTCACCCCCGGTCCCCCGACGGCCGTTTCGTACGCGCTGAGCGACAGCGGCGAACGCTTGCTGCCGATCCTCGACCAGCTCGGTCGATGGGCATCGGGCAACCTCACCGAGCAGCCCACGGCCTAGGCGCGGCTCGGAGATCGAGTGCCGCCGTCGCTCCGCACCCCGCGTCGGCGAGGGCGGAGCGACGGTTTAGCTCAGGGGACGACGACGGCTCGGCCGCGCACGGTTCCCGCGTGCAGCTTCGCGTACGCCTCGACGGCGTCGTCGATGCCGTACCGCTCGACGTGCACCTCGACATCGCCCGCGCGGGCGAGATCGAGTACCTCGATCAACTCACTGCGCGATCCCCAGTACGGTGCACGAACCGCCGCACCGAACGGGGTGGCGAAGTACCCGATCTGCATCGTGCCGCCACCGATCCCGACAATGTGCACGAAGCCATCCATCGCCACCACGGCGCGCGCGGTGTCGATCGTCTGCTGCACCCCGACGAAGTCGAAGACGGTCTCGGCGCCCGCCTCTCCCGTCAGCCGCTTGATCTCGGCGACCGTGTCAGGGCCCGAGATCACGGTGTGGTGGGCACCCACTTCGCGTGCGAGCGCGAGCTTGTCCTCGTTCAGGTCCACCACGATCACGGTGGCCGACGAGACGGCCCGCAGGATCTGGATCGCGACGTGGCCGAGGCCGCCCGCGCCGATGACGACGGCGGTCGCGCCGGGGTACAGCTTTGCTGCGGCTGACCGGATCGCGTGGTACGGCGTCAGGCCGGCGTCCGTGAGAGACACGGTCGCGACCGGATCGAGATCGCCGAGCGGCACCAGGTGGCGTGCGTCGTCGACGATCACGTACTCGGCCATCGCACCGGGGGCGCCCAGGCCGGGAGGGGCAATGCCCTGGGCCCAGGCGTTCGGGCAATAGTTCTCGCGCCCCTGGGAGCACGCGTGGCACTGTCCGCACCCCCACGGACCGTAGATCGCGTATGAACCGCCGAGCTCGATGCCCTCGACCCCTTCGCCCAGCTTGTCGACCGTCCCCGCGCCCTCGTGTCCGAGAGTCAGCGGTAGGCCGTAGATGTACTGCTCAGCCGGGAGGTCCATCAGGAACCAATCGGTGTGGCAGAGCCCTGCTGCCGCGACCTTGAGTCGGATCTGCCCGGGCCCGGGCTCCGGTGTATCGATCTCGACGACCTCGGGACCTTTGCCGATCTCGCGGTACTGGACTGCCTTCATGGTCAACTCCCATTCTCTGCGTGTTCTCAGTTCTCTGCGTTTCTCAGTCTGCTCCTCCGGGTGTGAGAATGTCAACCTCAGCTGGGCCCAGGGCGGCAATCTAAACGGGACCCACCCTGTGGTTTCTGGTCTTGGTTCCGGGCCCCGGTAGTATCTCGTTCATGAACTTCAACCGTTCCGCTTGGTGGTGGCTGCGATAGCAGCCGGTTGAAGTATGTTCACGGGCTGCACGGCAGCTCGTGGAACGGCCCGAGTACTCCGTGTAGCTCCCAATCATCGGGAGACACAAATGGAGTCCTTCATCGCAACCGCGCAACGCTCGGCAGAGGTCGCGGTCCTCGTGGCCGAGCACCCCGAGCACTTTCGAGTCCTCACGGGTGAGCGGCCGACTGGGCCGCTGCATCTGGGCCACTACTTTGGCACCATCAGGGAACGGGTGCGTCTCCAGCAGGCTGGCGTCGAGATGTTCCTCGTGCTCGCGGACTATCAGGTCATCACCGACCGAGACACGATGGCTCACGTTCGCGAGAACGTCTATAGCGCTGTGCTCGACTATCTCGCCGCGGGCATCGACCCGGAACGGACGACCATTTTCACCCACTCGTCGGTGCCGGCGCTGAATCAGTTGATGCTGCCGTTCCTGAGCTTGGTCACCGAGGCGGAACTGCATCGTAATCCGACCGTCAAAGCGGAACTCGCGGCGTCCGGGCGCGCGTTGAGCGGGTTGCTCTTGACCTATCCGGTGCACCAGGCGGCCGACATTCTGTTCTGCAAAGGCAATCTCGTGCCCGTCGGCAAGGACAACCTCCCGCATGTGGAGATGACTCGCGTGATCGCTCGACGGTTCAACGAGCGCTATGGGGATGTCTTCCCGGTTCCGGATGCGTTGATCACGTCGACGCCGGAGGTTCCGGGCTTGGACGGTCGGAAGATGTCGAAGAGCTACGGGAACGCGATCGCGTTATCTATGACACCGGACGAGACAGTTGCGGTGATTCGTCAGACTCGGACCGATCAGGACCGGCGGATCAGTTTCGATCCCGAGGACAGGCCTGGTGTTTCGGCGCTGTTGTCGACGGCCGCGCTGTGCCGCGGTGTCGAGCCAGCCGAGTTAGCCGACGAGATCGGTGATGGCGGCAGCAGCGCCCTGAAAGCCATGACGGCGACAGCCGTGAACGACTTCTTGGAACCGTTGCGCGTGAGGCGGCAAGCCTTCGCCAAAGACGAGGATCTCGTGCGGGCGATTCTTCGCCACGGCAATGAGGCTGCGAACACTTCGGCGGAGTCAACACTGGCCCAGGTGCGCGAAGCAATGGGGACGATCTACTAGGACCTCGGTCAGACCTGGTCAGTGAGTCGGCGGGTGTGGGCGAGGCGATAGGAGTCGGTGCCGGTTTCGATGATGCTGCCACCGAACGTGAGTCGGTCGACGATCGCAGCGCAGAGCCTCGGGTCGGTGAAGGTCCTCGTCCATCCGGAGAACGATTCGTTGGAGGCTATCGCGACGGAGTTCTTCTCTTCGCGTTCGGTGAGGACCTGGAACAGGAGCTCGGCTCCGCGGCGGTCGAGTTCCATGTAGCCGAGTTCATCGATGCAGAGCAAGTCGACGCGGCCGTAGCGAGCGATGGTGCGGGCGAGCTGCTTCTCGTCGGCGGCTTCGACGAGTTCGTTGACGAGTTTCGTCGCGAGCGTGTATTTGACCCGATAGCCCTTCTCTGCAGCCGCGGTTCCCAGACCGATCAGTAGATGCGATTTCCCGGTACCGGAGTCGCCGATGAGGCAGAGCGGTTCGCCTTTGCGGATCCAGTCACCGGTAGCGAGTTGGTGGATCGTGGCCGGGTTGATGTTCGGGTTCGCGTCGAAATCGAAGTCACCGAGCCACTTGCTCCGCGGGAAGCCAGCCGCAGACACGCGCCGAATCGAGGAGCGCCGATCGCGATCATCGCACTCCGCGAGCAGTAGCTCTGCCAGGAACCCTTGGTAGGACAGCTGCTCTCGGTTCGCGGTCACCAGGGCCTCGTCAACGACGGCGCGGACAGTCGGGAGCCGGAGACGCCGGCAGGCCTGATCGACAGCCGCGATCGCTGCTTCTTCGGTGAGCCCGCGTCTCCGGCGCAGCGTCGTCGTGACGGTGGTGGGTTTCGTGGTCATGTTCCCGTGGTTCCTTCCCGATCAATCGCTTCGTCCGTGAGCGTCGGGCGTGCCCGACGTTCCAAGAGTTCGTCGTAGCCGGCGACACTCGGCAGTGGTCTCGTGTCGGCCGGGAGACCTGCGATCACCGCGGCCGGATCAGCGAGACGGCGTTGGGTGAGACTGACAACTCGTTGCTCGCGGCCAGACGCGAGTTCACGGAGATGACCATGCAGGCCAGGCCCACCCGTCGAAGTTTGTCTGCGGGCTTCGACAGCGACGACATCGGCGGTGACTGCCCCGACTTGGAGTGCTGCGTGGATGCCGGCGATCACTTCCTCTGCGGGCATGCTCCGGTGCAGAAGCAGAACATCAATGAGGGCTCGCGTGCCGACGGCATCACCATCGGTCTTGCGGGCGGCCGCCCAGAACGCATCGTGGGCAGCCGTAAACACTCCGGCCTCCCGCGCCCTCGCTAAGGCGGTGGCTCCCGGGAGCGCTCCGGGCTTCTGACGCAACACCTCGAGGTAATGGTCGAGGACGACTGATTGTCCGCCGCGCGCGACAACTCGCTCATGGCGGGCAACTTCCTGGTGCCCGTCGAAAACGACGACCACGGACGCGCGTAATGAGACGCGGACGTTCCGGCCGATCAGATGGGCGGGGACGGAGTACTTCGCCATCCGAACCGTGATCAGACTCGACCTGTCGACCCGCGGATGCAGCGTCAGGCCTGGATCGAATCGCTCATACGGCAGCGGCGACAGCAGTGCCTGTTCGACGGCGAAGTCCTGGCCGACTGTGCGAATCCGCGACGCGATCCGCCGCCTGTCATCCGCCGCGTCCCAGGCGCGGATTCTCGCGTTGAGTTCTGCGAGGGAATCGACAACCGGCATGGGTGTCAAATGTGTTCGCCGGAACCGCCCGACCTCACCCTCAACGCCGCCCTTCTCATGTGCGCCCGTGATACCGGGTTGGCAGTAGAACGAATCGAACCCGTAGTGGGAGCGGAACAGCACCCACCGCTCGTTCTCGATCCGGCCGCGCCCGTTGCCATAGAGCACCGCCTGGACTGCCGATGTCAGATTGTCGTAACGGATATGCCGGGTCGGGATGCCGCCAATCTCTTCGAACGCATCAATGTGGCCCTCGAGGAATGCTTCCTGCGACTGAGTCGAATAAACCCGGTGGATCGCCTTCCCCGAGTGAGAGAGCCGGAACACGAACATGTGGCACTTCGTCTTCACCCCAGCTAGCACCACCCACACCTCGCCGAAATCGACCTCAGCCTCCGCACCTGGCTGGTGGTCTTGAGGGATGAAGACCTCCACCCGCCGGCCCGCGACCGCGTCGATCTCGGGCCGGCGAAAGCGGACGTAGTTACGAACAGTCGAATACGACAATTCAGTCGCTCCGTGCTCCTCAATAAGACGATCCAGTACCCGGGTCGCGGTGTGGCGCTGCTTCCTTGGTGCCGTCAGATCCTCCCGCAGCATCGCGTCGATCGCGGGCTTGAACCGGTCAAGCCTCGGCGCCGACCTCACCCGCGTCTTCTTCGGCGGCGGTTCCGGCGAAGCCAACGCCTGCCGCACCGTCGCTCGCCCAACGTGATGACGGCGCGCAAGCTCTCTGATCGAGAGCTCCTCCACCCGCGCATCACGCCGAATCGCCGCGAACACATCCACCCGAGATCCCATCCCAAACCTCCACCATCAGCATCCGGAACAACAGTTCCGTCAACGGTGGAGGTGGACTCGGCTCAGGCTGCCGTGGACACCCCGTCAAGCAGCAAGTGGTCTCCGCTTAGATTGCCCTGGTGGGTCCGACTTACGCTGCCATAGTCAGACGTAGTTCAGCGTCCGCGGGGTGGATCGCCCCAGGGCGATCGCCCCCGTGGCCTGGTAAATCGTGCCCACATGACCCCGGGAGACGGTCTCGACACGGGTGGAGATCTGGCCGTGCTCGTCGACGTCGGTGATGGTTCGCTGCCGTGGCATCGGGTCGGCGAAAGAGACGATCCCGAGGATGCCGGCAGCCGCTGCGCGCTTCCAGACCTGGGCGAGGAACCAGGACTCGGCGTTGGCGGGTGCGGCATCCGTGAGCACGAAGCGGCCGAGCTCGAGAGATTGCGTGAAGGGGGCGAGTTCAGGGAAGACGTTGCTGACGACGGCTGCCCTCATGGGGACGGACAGGACCGCGACGCCGACCAGGCTCGCGGGATCCTCGCCGGCCTCAGAGAACAGCCCCCACGCCATCCGGCCAGCCGGGTACGAGGCTGCGTAGTGGTGCCGGCAGACGAACGATCGCGCGACGGACTCCGGGATCTCGGCGACGGAGAACTGACGCGCGTCGAAACCTCCCTCGGACAGATGACGCCACGAGTGTCGCCCCAGCGTCCACCGCTGGCAGGAGGACGATTCGGGGGTAGGCGTGCGGGTCATCGGGCGGATCCTTCCGGGTGGGTGTCGTGCGGGACGCCGATCGTGGAGGAGGACGTGCGCGGCGCGGCGAGGGCGATCGCGTACAGCTGTTGGAGTCGCCGGCGAAGGTGCGGATTCGCTGCAGCTGACCGGCGGAGCTCCGCTGCAGAGATCTCGCCCCCGAGGGTGCGGAGATCCAGGGTGGCGATCGCCCAGTCGCAGAGCGCGACGTCGTCGACGTCGAGCTCTACCTCGACGGTCGTCGTCTGCTGCCAGCTGAGCGCGGTCTTCACTGTGTGCCCTCAACGGTTCTGCGGCCGGTGCCCGGTCAGCTGGTGGTACGGGACTGTCTCGGGCCAATTGCCACCGGAGTCGCTGCGGAGTGAAACGGTGGTCCGGTTCGCGCGGACGACCGTGTGCCAGCGGCCGCGATGCTCCACGAGATCTCCGGGGGCGACAGCTCTCCGATCGACTCGGGTGGCGCCGGCGCCGTTGAGGTGCGCCTGCTCCACGGCCTGCCAGAAGCGCAGCCGTCCCGTCAGCTGCTCGCGCTCGTCGAGAAGCTCCTCCCGCTCGGCGCCACGAGCGGGAGGGAACGTGACTCCAAGGTGGTTGCGGTAGCCGGCGAGATCTCGCGCCGTCGCGCGGAGTCGCCGCTGCAGCCGTTCGATCCTCCGGGCGGCGTCCTGCGGACTGGTCCTCACCTCGTGCCAGGTGGTGAGATCTTCGACGGGCTGGGGCAGTACCTCGAGCTCGACGAGGACGACGTGCCCAGCTCGGGTGAGCTCCTCCTCGGTGCGTGCGATGAGGTCTCGCCGCGGCGCACGGTCCTGCGAGGAGGGGACATACCATTTGGCGCGTCGTCGCGAGTACCGCCACCCGCACGCCCGGAGGGCCTCGGCTTCGGCCCCGTCGACGCGGACGCCGGCCAGCGTGGTGCCCTCGGCGCCGCGGTGGGTGATCCGCAACGAGCTCATGGCTCGTCCCGGAAGATCGCGATCGCGTTCCTGACGACCAGTCGGAGGAGGAACCAGAGCCCGATCAGCAGACCGAGCTCGAGCAGGGCATGCCAGACGCGGCCGCCGAGGATGAGCGCCGCGGCGACCGCGACTGCGGCGACGAGAACGAACACGGCGCCGGATGCCGCCCGGCTGGAGCGCTGTGAGATCTCCGCGGAGACATGGCGACGGGGATACGGAGCGATAGCCATGCTCAGCCCCCGATGCGTTGCGTCGGCTCCACCGCTGGACCGCGCCGCCACTGCGGTGTGAAGTCGCACAGGCCGGAGTACTCGACGACGCCCGGGTGGTCATCGCTGGCGACCAACGGCCAGGCGCGCAGCCGTGACTGGATTGCGGCCCCGAGCCTGTCGAGGAACTTGCGGGCGAACGAGTCCGCCCAGTTCGGACTGCCGGCGCTGTTGTCGATGAGGAAGAGCCGGCATCGCTCCACTTGGAGGGCCTGCTCCTCGGTGATGGTGAACGTCTCCCGCTGCTCGGGCTGCCAGATCAGATCGAAGACTGGCTGCCAGGTGTACAGCGGGGTGGGGTGATGGGTGCCGGCCGCTGCGTTCGCGGCCGCGTAGTTCTCCGAGCGCAGCTGACGGCCGATCCGATCTGCGGCCCTGACGATCTCCTCCGCGTCGCGGTCGACGGTGGAGTTGCCGATGACGGCGGCGCTCACGATGAGGTCGATGGTGTCTTTGGTGACGATCTGGACGCGCACGAGAAACCTCCCTGCATTTAGCTGACTTGACAGCATCGAATATAGGGCACACATAGCAGATAGTCAACTGGTCAACCTCGTCGTCGACCGAAGCGTGCGGATCGGTAGGCCAGTGGACGCCTTCAGCCGGCCGCAGTGCGCAGCAGAGCGGCGCCCGGGCATGAGGGAGCGGGCTGGTTCTTACCGCCGGTTGCTCGTGGGTGGGCCGGTGTACCGCACGTACTCAGACCAGGTGCACTCCACGGCGAGGCGCATCGCGTCTTCCGGAAAGTACCCGATGAGCTGCCGCTGCTCAGGATCCTGCGACCAGGTCACCGAACGCAGCAGACGTCGCCCTTTGACTTCGACATGCCGGATGATCGCGATGCGCTTGCTCTGGTCGAACACGTACCAGATGCCCGGCTCTGGCGATCTCTGCAGCTGCGACATCGGAGTCCAGTGCTGCACCACCCCGTGACCATACGCAAGGGTGCCGACAACCACACGGTTGCACAGACGAGCCAGGTCGAGTGTCCGCTCTAGGTGGCCATCAACGTCGGCGGCGCACCAGTCTGCTTCTGTTCCTAGGTGTCATCCCGAGGGCTGCTACTGATAGCGGCCGCCGTGCTGGTCAAACAGGGCGCGCACGTCGGCCTCGGTGCCGCCGGTCTTCGCCAGGGAGATCATCGCGTCCTGCGCTGTCGGGCTCGCGAGGTTCAGCTGGACGAGGACGTCGGAGCCCTTCTTTTCGTCGATGATCGCGAGAACGCGGCCGAGGCGGGTGGCGTTCTGCTTCGTGTACTCGGCGAGAGCGCCCCACTTCGGGATTGTGTCGCTGCGGGACGGATCGTGTGGGTCGATGATGTCTATGAGCACTTCGCCGTCGCGTTCGGTGAAGACCAGGAAGTCGGGATGCAGCAGGCGCTGCTCCCCGAGCGGGCCGTACGCGATCGCGATGGACTGGGTGCCGCTCGAGGGGTTCCGATACCAGGCGAGGGTGGTGTGGCGCTTCGTCTCCGTCTCGAGCACGGCGCGTTCCCACGTGTTGCCGTCGTGCGGGAATTGTCCGTCAGTGTCCGCGAGCAGGTGGCGCGGCCAGCGGTGCTCGGCGTCCTTCACTACCGTGTCCGCGGGTGCCTCGACGGGGATCTCGACGGAACGCTTCGACTCGGCGAACGCGGCGTAGAAGTCGGTCTCTGCGGTCCCGCCGATCTGCGACAGGGCGGCGGCGTGCTGCTTCCGCCATTGATCCAGCAGCGTCTGGCTGGCGTCCTCGACAGCTTTCACTGTGTCGGGCTGCTGTGCGACAGCTGCGACGATGAGGCGTGCGGCGTCTCCGTCCCGGTCGCCTTCGGGCTGGGCCATGTACAGGCGGTCCCAGAGCCACTTCGCTGAGTTGTCCGGGAGGCGGCGGGCGGCGATGTTGAACAGGTCGGCGACGTTACGGGTGGCAATCTTCGCGCTTTCGGCCTGCGTGCCAGTCTGCTCGCCGGTGAGCCAGTCGATCGCGAGGGTCTGATAGTCGACCTCCTCGTAGGCGGTCACCTTGTCGTCGACGAACTGCTGGTTGGCTTTGATGTGCTGCAGCAGGGTGTCGACTGCCCGGTCTTGAGCGATCCGCGGTGCGTCTTGGAGGATGCCGGTCTTCGCGAGCACCATCGCCGCGGTCAATACGCGGGATGTCGCCGGCCGCGCGGTCCGTGAGGGCCGCGACCAGCTGGGGAAGTCCCTGAACGCGGTCCATACAGCATCCGGCACGGCGGCGTTGCGGGTGACTGGCACCGGGTTCACCACGACGGGCGTTGCGACCTCGGTGTCGCCGGTGCGCAGGCGCATCGCGACCCGCTCGACGGACTCCTGATCGAAGTGCGGAAGATAGGTCCACACGGCGTTCAGGTTGTCGTCGCCGGCGACCCGCTTCGCGAGTGGGGTGCGGACGATGCGGCCGACGAGCTGGGTGATGGTCACGTCGTCGCTGGTGCCGCGGAGGGAGACCAGCACCTCGGCGCGGGGGCAATCCCACCCGGTCGTGAGCGCGTCCTTGAACAGCACCACCTTCACTCCGCCGGTCTCCTGGATCCGGGGTGGGTCGACGTAGCGCACGTCGTGGCTTCCGAAGGTGACCGCGGATCCGCCCTCGAGCGCGTTGGCGAAGTTGTCGATTGTGAGGGTTGAGTCGGCTTGCAGGATGTCCTGGATGAAGCCGGCCACGATGGTCTCATTCGGTTTTGCGGTCAGCTGTACGAGAAGCACCGGCTCCACGAGCGCATCGCCCGGATTCTGGTCCGCCCAGGACGCCCATCGCTGCTCCTGGCGGGCGCGCTGGATCGCCGCCTCCCGAACGAGGGTCGAGTCTGATGCGATCTCCTCGGTCGGATGCGCGAGGACGAGCTGGTCCTTCACGAGCCCGGACTCGCGTACCGCCGCAACCTCTACGTCGACCGCCTCACGGTACGCCCGATGCGCTGCGATGTTCTTTTCGAAGCGCTCCGGAGTGGCGGAGACACCGACGACGATCGGCACCGGATTGCTCATCTTGCCGCCGCCCCGGGTCAGCTGCCCGAGGATCGTGTCGCCGCTCGCACTGGATCCGCCGCCAGTGCCCTGGTGCGCTTCGTCGACGAACATGACCACGCGGCTGCCGAACCGGTCGACCGTGTTGCTCAGGGTCTCCCACAGGGTGAAGGTGCGCCCATCCTTTGAGGTGTAGTTGGTCGCGCTGCTGCCGAGCTTCTGGGTGTTCAGAAAGTACACCCGGCCCGGTGTCAGTGTTTCCACGTCGTACTGCTTCGAGGAGTCGATGATGTGCAACCGGGGACGCAGCTTCTCGCTCGCGCGTTCGAACTTGTCACGAGTCTGCTCGTTCAGCTTCGGGTAGAGCGATACCCACAGGATGACCGGTTCCTCGCCGGGTATCACCGTGTCACCGAAAATCAGATCCTCGATGGCGGCCGCGGCGATGATCGTCTTGCCGGCACCGGTCGGTGCCGCGAGGCTCACAGCCGACGACTTACCCTTCGACGCGAGCCCGGCGCCCACTTCGATACCGCTGACGATCTCGCCGGCGGCCTGCGCCTGGTAGCCCCGGAGCTGGTACTCCATCAGCGCCCTCCCACGTTGATCTCGAAGTTGCTGAGATAGTTCTCGTACAGCCGGAACGACGACACCTCGGGGCGCATCGCTCGCACGATCGGGCCGTACGTGGTCTCCGAGTCCGAGACGACGTAGACGGTCTCGATCTCCGGCCGGCTGTTCACGAGCTCGACGAACGGTGCCCACTCGGCGACGCTGAACAGCACCGCATAGTTCGCGCCCTCGGGCACCGCGAATGCCTCGGCACGCTCAGCGATCACCGGGCCGCGCCCGCCGGCCTTCACCCACAGCAGCGTCGCGATCTGCCGGAATGCATCGTCGGCAGCGATGTCATCGCGGTCGAGGTAGTCGAGCTTCAAAAAGGTCACGTTCTCGTCGTACCCAATCGCACCCGGAATGCCCGACGCGATCTTCTTGCCGTCCGCGTCCATCACCGGGTCAGTGAGCTTCGAGCCGTCGCGCCGTGTGCCAGTGACAACCGTCTGGATTCGCGGCAGCGTGACCTTCTCGAAAACACCTTCCGCCTCCCACTCGGGATCTCCCGCTGCATGGCCAGCTTTGGTGAGGGCCGTCGCCGCCTTCTGCCCTACCTCGTTATTTGTCACGACAATCGACTGCCTGTGGCCGCCATCGGTCGCGTTGAGCTGCAGAACGGCGTGCGCAGTCGTCCCGGTGCCTGCGAAGAAGTCGAGAACTACGGCACTGGGCTGGCCGCCTGTCGCGATGTTCACCCACCGCGCGATGACGTCGACGTCTTTCGGGAAGGGGAAGTCGTTGGTTCCGAGGATCGCAGCTAGTGACCTCGTAGCCTTCGATCGGTCCTGAGTGAACACGGGGGCAACAGACTGCTGGCTGCCGGCTTCCAGGAAGCGCTTCTGGCGCGCGGAACCGGTGCTGTCAGGGGCAAAGACGACTATGCCGTCTTCAATCGCTTGCATCATCCGCTCGCGCGACCAGATCCACCCGTTCGGATGCATCTTCACGGGCTTGCCATCGACCGGGTGCGGAATGTCGTACTGAAGGTTCGGGCGGGGAAAGGGGTTTCGCAGATCGCCCGTGCTGTAGACCTTGCCGGCGTGCTTCGGATGGCCATCAACTTGGTCGTACATGTTGAGGCCGCGCTCGGCACGGGCCGGGTGGTCAGCCGGAAGGGCTCTGCGCCAGTTTCGGAGCAACGCGGTGGCAGCTGCAGCGTCATGACCGGACTCCTCCCACGCATCGAGCCCAGCCTGCAGTAGTTCGTCGTACCCGGGACGTGACTCCTTCCAGGCATCACCGGTAGAGAGAAGCGCCTTGTCCTTCGCGAAAAAGAGCATGTAGTCGTGCGTGTCGGCGATGAACTTCACGTTGTTCTTACGGCCGCCCTGCCACACAACGTTGCCGAGGAAGTTCTGCTCACCGAATACTTCGTCCAGGAGCACCCGAAGGCGGTGGTGCTCGTTGTCGTCGATGGCGACGATGATGACGCCGGTCGGAGCGAGGAGGTGTCGCGCGAGCTCGAGGCGCTTCTGCATGAAGCTCAGCCACTTGGAATGGCGGTATGCGTCCGCGTCGCCGACGTAGCGGTCGTTGTAGATCCAGTCGCCGGCGCCGGTGTTGTAGGGCGGGTCGATGTAGATCAGATCGACCTTGCCCTCGTGCGTGTATCGGAGCGTCTCGAGCGCGTGGAAGTTCTCACCCTCGATGACGAGGTGGTGCGGCTTGTCGCCGCCGCGCTCTATCGACCCGAGCGGCGTGAAGCCTGGGTAGACGGGCTCGTCGAAGACACGCGCGACCACGAGGTCGCCTGTCGGCACTTCGCGCGTTTCGCCGTCGTGGTGCAGTTGCGCGACTCCGCCGACGACCCTCTTCACCTCCCAGTAGCGCGGGTCAGAACCGTCGCGTAGCTGGGCGCGGACGCCGCGTCGCACGCGGGCCTTCGGGATGCGGATGCCTTCGGGGAGGTGCTCCTCGAAGTTCAAGCCCCACTTCTTCTTGCCGGTGATCTGGGTGATCTCGGCGGCGATGCGGTCGCGCAGGGCCTGGTCGGCTACCTGATCCAGCAGCACGTCTATGCGTCGCCGTTCGTCGGTCATCGGGGCAGCTCCTCAGCCTGGAGCGTCAGTCCCGGACGCTCACTCGTCATCACGCTATCGGGCGCTTATGCCGGGCGTGTCTGTCTGCAATGGGCCGCGGACAGAGAGGGCACCCGGCCGTGGATCGTCAAGTGTCAAGTCAACTAATCCAGGAGGGCCGGATGTCCAGCGCTCCACTGACCGGGTGCCGTCTCAGATCTTAGCGGTCGCCCCCGTCGCCGGGGACTGACGCGTGCGGCGCGGCCGCGCATGCGCGCAGCCATGCCGCAACGCGCGCTTCGTCCCATTCCGTGATCTCGCTGGTGTGCAGTTGCGCGATCAGATCGTCGACGAGCCGGTTCCACGCTGCGAGGCCCAGAGGTGCTATTCCGGCGAGGGGGAGGCGTTGGCGCCACCAGGTGGAGGACTCTGCTGGGTTCCCGCCGGCGTCCGAGCCGCAGTTGGGGCACAGACCGAGGGAGTCGGTGGTCTTCCGCCGGTGCCAGACGACAACGGCCCCGCACCAGGCGCATTGGTGGACGAACTGCTCGCCCCGTCTCATGGCCTCGGTGGGCACGAGTTCGAGGCCGACGTCGGCGAGTTCGAACAGCGGCTCGTCGGCGGTCATGACTTCCCTCGCTTTCCGGGCGCCGACGCTCAGGGATCTCGCCGTGGCGATCCGTGGCCGGCCGATGACCTCGTAGTCGTGACTCTGCTCCCAGCGGTCGGCAGCGTCACGGCTCGTGAAGGGCACGGCCACGACCTCGCCGGAGGTGAACTCCACTAGGAGCACGACGCGCTCGTCATTCATCGGGGACCTCCTCGAGGTGTGCGCGGAGGTGGAGGCGATCGCGGATCTCGTCGACGATCTCCTCGCTGCCGCCGCCGAGGATCTCGTCGACGACCTCGAGGTGGATGTGTCCGGTCAGCCCGAGCTCGCGCAGCGCCGCGCAGACGGATGCCGCCTCGGCGGGGTCACCGAGATCCAGGACGACCCGTCGACGTCGCGGCGAGAGGTGGGTGACCAGGCTCATGCTGCGACCCGCTTCCGCAGTGTCCGCTCGAAGACGGTCTGGATGTCGCCGCGGTGATGCCGCTCCGCGGCTTTGACGATGGCCGGCACGGTGCGGCCAACGATGGCGGCGGCCTGGTGGGGGGATTCGCCGAGCTCGAGCAGGAAGGCGATGTCGTCGAGGTACTCGGTGGCCGTGTATCGGGCGTCACGCGCCTTCGCCACTCCCTCCGGCACCTCGGTGGGGTCGTCGATGTCGTCCCAGGCGAGCGGGCCGACCCACCGGTAGTGCTTGGCGATCTTCTTGGCCCGCTCGGCGCGTACCCCGTCCTGCGGCTTGTCCCACTGCTGGATGAAGAGGGCAGTGACCTTGTTGCGGGTGCCGGTGGTGATGCGGTTCCTCCGTCCGTGCAGCAGGGTCCAGAAGTTCCCGACGCCCATCCCCAGCGCCTCGGCGAGAGCGGTCTCCTGCCATCCGATGGCGACGAGTGCGCGCAGCCGGCGGACGGTGCCTGTGGGATCGATGAGAGCGGCCTCGATGCTGTCGGCGGTGAGGGCGAGGAGAGCATCGGCGTACGACTTGCGGATCTTCTCCACGGGGGCACGCTGATCGGTTCCGCGCGGCCCGTAGATGAGGTCCATCATCGGGCCGTGCCCGACGCCTGCTGCCCGGCCGATGCGTTCGTAGCCGAGGCCGAGCTCGTGCAGCTGCTGGACGTGTGCGCGGACGGGGGCCGCGGGTACCAGGCGGGGGCCGATCTGGTCGTCTCGACCGTAGGCGCGCAGCCTGTTCCGTCGACGCTGCCGTTCCATTGCTCGCTCGTGGACGCACGTGCTGCAGCGGCATCCGTGTCGCGTCCAGCAGGTGTCGACGTCGTGAGGATGATCGGGTGGGCACTGGTTCCGGATGCCGTTGGCGCGGGTGGGGCGGGCGGTGTGGTTGCCGGCGCGGTACTCCCGCAGGTAGTGCATGCGGCACAGCCCGCGAGCGGTGACCGGCCGGGAGCACTGCTCTTCGGGTGCCTGGCAGGTGCGATTGGTGGTCAAGGTTGTTCACCTCCTAGACGGGGGCGGCTGGCGCCGCCCCCGTGGGGTCAGAGGAGCGCGAGCGCGTCCGTGGCGTCGGTGACGAGGGTGGCTCCGCTCTCGCGGATGAGACGGTGGGTGCCGGCGCTGCTCGGGCTCGTGATCGGGCCGGGCACCGCGCCGACACGTCGACCGAGCTGCGCGGTCTCAGCGGCCAGGAGCAGGGAGCCGCTGCGCCAGCCGGCTTCGACGATCACGGATGCCTGCGACAGCCCGCCGAGGACGCGAGCCCGAGCGGCGAAGCGCCACTTGGTGGGCGCGGCACCGGGGGCGAGTTCGCTGACGATCGCGCCGCCGGCGATCGCTACCCGGTTGATCAGGTCGTTGTGTCCTGCCGGGTAGGGGCGGTCGACGCCGCCGCCGAGGACGACGATCGGGGTGCCGCCGGCGGCGAGGGTGGCGCGGGTGGCTGCCCCGTCGATCCCATAGGCGGCGCCGGTGGCGATCGCCACGCCCCGCTCGGTGAGCTCGGTGGCGAGCTCACCGGCGACGTGGTCGCCGTACCCGGTGGAGGCCCGCGCTCCGCCAATCGCGATGACTCGAGCGTGGCGCAGCGCGGCCGCGTCGCCGCGTACCCACAGTCCCGCGGGGCGGCGGTCGCCGAGGGCGTCGAGAGCGGTCGGCCAGGCGTCGTCCCCGGGGATGAGGAAGACGGCATCGGCGTGGCTGTCCAGCCAGCGCGCGGCGCGCTCGATCCCGTCGCCCAGGAGGGTGCGGGGTCGGATCTGGTTGACAGCCTCGATCTCGGTGGCGCTCAGTCCGGCGAGGTCGCCCGTGATGATCGTCGTGACGACGTCGCGGGCGGGAGTCTCGCTGCCGGTCTGCGCGCGACGTGTGAGCCAGGCGCCCAGGGTCGGGTTGTTGGGCTCTGCCCAGACGGTGAGCGCGAGGCGAGACTCGCGCTCGGTCCAGGTTGCGACCTCACCGGTCGTGGGGAGGGGGAGAGTGGTGGTGCGGGTGGTCATCGGATCCTCCTGGATGATGATTAGTTGACTTGACACCATCTAATATAGATCTCAGGTTGGACATGCGCAACCCCTCAGCCGTCGCAGCGCTCCAGGATGTGGGTGATGGCGAGGCGGTCCTCAGCGAGGAGGGGCAGCTGGTACTTGGAGGCGACGAAGGTGAGTCGGGCCGCATAGGTGCAGAGGTAGTCGGCGTTGGCGGGCAGCCACTGGCTGGGACCGCTGTCTCCCTTGGCGCTGTTGCTGGGGCCGTCGACGGCTTCGAGGTTGGCAGGGTCGTTGGCGAACTGCTCGCGCTTGTCGGCGGTCCACAGATCAGCGCCGGCGTGCCAGCTGCCCGAGAGGCTCCAGAGGTGGTCGATCTGGACGAGCTCGCTGGTTCCCTGACCTCGCTGGAAGGTGATGTCTTGCCCGGTGTAGGCGTCATGCAGAGTCCCGGTCAGGACCACGCAGTCGTTCGTTCCCGGCTTGAGGCCGACGTCGACGAGATCTCTGCGGAGGATGTCGTTGCGGGTGTCGCACCCGTTCCGATCGACGTCGGCCCACCGCTGGCCGTAGGCGTCACGACTGTAGGGGAGAGCCGACTGCGCCTCACCCACGGCGGGGATCGTCGCGAGCAGCTGCAGCGTCGCGTCGGCATTGATCGTCGTGACGTCGTGCTCCGTGTCGGCGAGACCGGCGCCGATCAACTCGTCGATCGCGGAATCATCGGCCTGGGTGCTCAACTGCTGTACGGGCGACGATGGCTCGCCCGTCTCCGCGTGCGAGTCAAACGGGGAGCCCGACAGCCAGGTGATGCCGGCGACGACGGCAGCGAGGCTCGCGACGGTGAATGCCGGCAGCGCGGGGGAGCGTCTTCTGGTCATCGCCGGCCGCCGTCTCCGCCGGCTCGCTGCGGCAGCCGGGTCCATCCGCGGTCGGCGAGATCCGCGATCGCGCGCTCGAGCTCGGAGGTGGGGATGTAGAACGTCGAGGCGTTCTCCAGGCACTCCTGCAGATCGAGGTAGAACTCCTCTTCGGGCCAGTTGCCCCGGGACATAGTCACCACCCCCGGATCCGGTCTTCGACGTATCGCGCGAACGCCGCGCGCTGCGCCCCGGTGAGGGGTCGCGCCGCGTAGGTCAGGGCCTCGATGTGCCGCTCGAGGTGCGCTGCCTGCTTCGCGGCTCTCTTGGAGGCGTCGGCATCCGCCTTGAGCTGGTACGCGGCCCGGTCGGCGACTTGCCAGGCGGTGAGGGTGGCCTCGTCGACGTCGGTGACGTGTCCGGCGATGCGGGGTTGGCGCGGGCCTTTCGAGAAGTAGACGTCGGGCTCGTCGGCGGGCGAGGAGATCGTGATGCGCGCCCCGATCTGCGCGCCGGTCACGAGCGGCGCGGTGTAGTAGCGGGTGCGGTCGCCTTCGAGGTAGGCGTAGCCGAGCTTGCCGTTGCTGGCCAGGGTGCGCCGGCCGATGTAGGTGACGTCGGTCGAGACCGGCTCGGTCGTCTCTGTGGTGCTCATCGTGGTTCCTCTCTGGTCCCTGCAGGTCATAGGTGCGCGAGCGTGCGCGGATCGGACAAGGCGTCGAGCTCGTCGGGGGTATGGACGAGGGTCGCGAGATCTGCGGCGAGCAGCTGCCGGGTGCCGCGACCCGGGCGGGACTGATCAGTGGGCGTGGCGGCCACGGCCCGGGACAGCCCGCCGGCGATCGCGGCCGCGGTCATCCCCGCCGATCGCGCACCGATCTCGACGAGGACGAGGCGAGCCGCGAGCGCGGCGATGAGGCGTGCGCTGCGGTGGGAGGTGCGGCCGCCCCGTGGCGACGAGGCCTCCCAGAGGATCAGCCCGCCGCGCTCGAGGATCCCCCGCTGCGCGGCACGGGCGATGTGGCCGGCCTCCGCCGGTGGACGGTCGGTGATCGCGATGACGCGCCCGCCGGCGCGGCGGGCGGCGTCGACCACGGCGAGATCGGTTCCCGTCTCGGCGGGAGTGATGAGGGCCTCACCACGAGCGGCGAGCCCGGCGGCCAGCGCCGCGCCGGCGGCCCGACCGGCGACCGTCGCTGTACGGCCACCGATGAGTGCCGTGCGCGCCTGGGACTGGAGAAGATCCAGAGCGCCGAGGGCAAAGATGCGGCGTGGGGCGATCGAGCCGAGATCGGCGAACTCTGCCGGCCAGTGCTCATGCTCGGGGTGCAGCAGGATGGCGCCGTCTGTGCCGGGTGTCTCGTGCGCGGCCATGACGTCCTCCAATCCAAATTAGCTGACTTGACGGTTACAAATATAGGTTACGCATATGAGCTAGTCAAGATGCCCGTCTCCGAGCGAGAGGATGCGGACTGGGCAGCGGGGGACATACCATCTGGGCATGAGGTTGATCGGGACGGTGCGCAGCGAGCCGGAGGCGGAGCCCACGAGGATCGAGGTCGACGCTGCGACCTATCCGGCCGCCCTCGAGCAGCTCGAGCAGCGCGTGCCCGCAGGGCATCAGCTCATCGCCATCAGAGTCGATCGAGACGACGACCCCCGAGCCTCTTGATGTGTCGGTCGGCAGAGGAGGGCGGCCGCCGCTGCCCGAACTGCGGCAGCGAGTCTGAGCGCGCCACCCACAACGCCCGACGTCGGCAGAATCGCGCCGCCCGCTCGGCGATCGTCTCGTGGGCGCGAGCAGAGGGTGTGCCGGACGAGGCGATCTCGCTCCTCGCGAAGGCGCCGCCGTCCGTAGCGAAGCGGTGGGCGCGCGAGGCGGGCGCGCCGGCATCGCTGCTCGAAGATCCCCCGCCGGCATCGGCGGCGCGAGCAATGTCCCCCCGGGAGGTGTCAGACATCTTCTGGGTGGGGCCGGATGTTCTCCCGTCGATCATCGCCACCGCCGCGCAGCAGGGCAGGCATCCCCGCGAGCGTGCCCTCCTGGATGCCGAGGTGGCCGGCCTCGAGTGGGCGGAGGAATCGGGGGTGAACGAGACCATCCGGGTGCGGCTGACGGACGGCGCAGACGCCTACCACAAACCCTTCGACGGGCTGGATGAGGAAGCGAGCGAGGACTACGGGCACGACGGGCCGCTGCAGCCGGTCCATGAGGTCGCAGCGTGGGCGCTGGCTCGCGAGCTCGGCGGGCCGTGGGACGAGCTCGTGCCGCCCTGCGTGCTGCGCGAGATCGACGGCCGGCTCGGCTCGTTGTCGATGGGCGTCCCCGGCAACGTGACGAACCCGCTGCCGGTCGTGCCCGAGGAGCGGATCCTCGCGGCCGGGTTCTTCGACGCCCTCATCGGTCAGCAGGACCGTCACGGCGGGAACCTCCTCGTCGACCAGGACCGGCTCTACCTGATCGACCACGGGTTCGCGTTCGGCCGCACCGGCGACGGGTACAACCTGCAGCTGCTCCAGCAGCGCCGAGTGTTCCACGCCCCGCAGCTCACGGACGGCGAGCGCAGCGCGTTGCATCGGCTCGTGGGGTCGCCGGATCTGTTGGGTGTGGCGCCGTTGCTCCAGGGGGATCGCGCGGACGCGCTGCGCGCGCGGGCGGAGATCATGCTGGCTTCGGGCCGGGTGCTGCCGGGGGGCTGGTTCTAAAATGCAGGGCACGAGTGAGGTGACATCCCGATGATCGAAGTCGAGTTCCGGCGGCCCGCGGCGAGCGGGTACGAGGCGGTCGGTGTGCTGCGTGTCGAGGACGATGGCTCTTATCGGGTCTCGGGGGACATCGGGGTCGACCTTGAGGAAGTGACCATCATGGACCGGTCAGCGCCGGGCGGTCGTCTCGCGCTGGCTGATGATCCGGTCACCTGGGCGCGGAAGGCGCGGCGGGCGTTCCGCACCGGCTACCTGGTGCCGGTGGTGGTGGCTGATACCTCCCCGGCGGCGAGCGCGCCGATAGTGGAGGGTTGAGCGATGGGTGAGCTGATCGATCCGGCCGATCCGGAGTACGAGTGGAAGGTCGCCGAGCAGTATCAGGCCCTCGTGGACGCGCCCGGGCCGGATGACGACGCTCCTGTGCAGATCACGTCTCGGCAGGCGTTGAAGCTCGCGGCGATCGCCGAGGCCGTGGCCGCGGGGCATGTCGGATTCACCGATGCGCTGCGCGCAGGGGCTTGGTTCCTGCAGTGCGCGAACGCCGAGGCGCCCCACGTGGGGGATCGCATGCGGATGTCGATGTCCGCCGCCGAGGCGTGGGAGCGGGTGGACGCATACCCGTGGCCGCGGTCAGGGAAGCCGCGGGGCTGAGCCGTCGACGACCCGCCTGACGGCGATCGAGTGTGGCTCTGTGTCGGCGTGGGAGTAGCCGGCTGCGGCGAGCGCGACTGCGGGCTCCGGGGTGGAGCCCCTCCCTCCGAGGGGAGGCGGTGTGCGCTTCCCCTGGCCGCTGTGCGGTTGGCGGGCCTGCCCCCTCTCCTGTCGATTAGCTGACTTGACTACTACTAATATAGGGCATGCCTCCGACATGCGCAAGTCGTCGGCCGCCGCCGCCGTCGCGCCGTAGTCGAGCTGAGCGTCTTGGCGTGTTCTGACTTGCACGGGGGTGGGGCGGCGAGCGCCCCACCCCCGTACAGGTCAACGCTCGAAGGCCCAGCGAGGGAGGTGGCCTGCCTGGACGAACGAGGCGACGATCTCGGAGAGGCCGTGGCCGGGTTCGATCGTGAGCGCCTGGCGGGCGTAGGCGTCGGCGTGGGTGGAGTGCCCGAGCGCCCAGGAGAGCCACGCGATGGTCGCCAGCAGGCCCGCGCGGAGGGGCTGGGGGGCGAGTGCGGTCAGGTGGCGCACGGTGGCGAGAGCGGACTGCAGGCGGCGCGCGTCGGGTCGGGGAGCGTCGCCCCACATGATGCTGGCGAGGTCGGTCGGGTACTCCTCGCCGTGCTCCCATCCGGCCTGCGCCTCGGCGGCCCGCTCGCCGCCGTGCTCGTCGGTGGCCCACTGCACGATGGCGATGTCGCGGAGGGAGGGGCGGCTGAGGGCGAAGATCAGGCTGGCCGCGTCGAACGGGTCGATCTCCTCGGGCCGGGTGGTCGCGGCGACCTCCGCGAGTGCGACCCAGTCGGTTTCGGCGACGTCGGCGAGGCCGAAGTCCTCGAACGCTGCGAGCACGGCCTCGAGGCGGTCCTCGTCGGGGGCGGGGATCTCGGTGCCGCTGTGCTGGTCGCCGGTGGTGGCGCGGCCTGCGGCGAGCGCGGAGTTGATCTCGGTGAGCGGGTGGGGCTGCTCGTCGGTGAGGGCGCTTCCCCAGCCATCGCGGGCGACGTAGAGGGCGTCCTTGATGCCGAAGCCGCACTCGGTGGCTCGGTCGAGGAGGGCGCCGATGATGGGGCGGGTGGTGTGCCCGTCCTGGTCGGTGTAGATGACCACGGCGACGGCCCGGGCGTCGGGGATACGGCAGACGATGCCGGTGATGGTGCTGGCGAGGGCCTGCGGGTCGGTGTCCTCGTTGAGGTCGAAGCGTGCGGCCCCGGCGGTGTGGTTGCCGCGGAAGGGGACGACGACGATGGAGCGGGTCGGGGTGTAGCCGATGAGGGCGGGGATGAGGCCGAGGAAGTCGGCGGCGCTGGTGGCCTGGACGACGGTCGGCTGGGCGGTGGTGGTCATGGGGTCCTCCTCGGACGATGATTAGTTGACTTGACTACTACGAATATAGGGCATGGGTCCGACATTGGCAACCCCCGGGGAGCGAGACGGCGAATCGCCCCGCTCCCCGGGCCTGATTCACCAGATCTCGAAGCCCCCGCTGTGCCGCGCGAAGCGGGCGAACTCGGCCACGTTGGCGACCTCGAACGGGTAGTGCCGCGCGCTCGGCTCGGTCTGCCCGGTGCCGCTGCAGGCGTTGCACCCGCCACGACCGGTCACGGGGTCGCGAGGCTTGTCGAGGCCGTTCTGCACGCCGATCTCGTCGGTGCGCACCCCGGTGCCCGAGCACAGCCAGCACTCCTCCATCGGGAGCGCGGCGAGGTAGACGCTGCGCTCCGCCTCGTACAGCGCAACGGTGCCGTTGGCGAGGTCTGCGTCGAGCGCGTCGGCCAGGGCGAGCGCGCCAGCGTCGTCGAGGCCGTCGCCGTCGTTGCTGTGCCAGTAGGTGCATCCGGCGGTCAGCGCCGGGTGCGCAGCGGTGAGGTAGTCGGCGAGCGGATGCCAGCCCCACACGCTGTTGCGGAAGTACTGCCCGACCTCGGCGGTCGGGTTCTTCCCGTAGACGTCCATACCCATGTCGATCCCCTTTCCTTGGGATTAGTTGACTTGACACCTACGAATATAGGAGGGAGGTCGGACATTGGCGCTGCGGAGTGGTTCGGGTAGGCGGGAGGGGCGGAGCCGGCTCGACCCCGCCCCTCCTGAGCGCCGCGGTATCAGGCGACGGTGGGGGTGAACACGCAGTAGGTCTCGCGTCCGTGGTGCCAGCCGTCGCACTCGATGTGCCCGAGCTTCCGGGCGTCGTTGCGGCAGGCGCGGCGCGCGGCGATCTCGTCGCTGTCGATGCGCGCGGCGTGCAGCGCCTCGATGTGGTCGAGCTTGTCGGCGAAGCCGTCGTGGTCGGGGAGTCCTGCAGCGGCCCACAGCCGCGCGCACAGCCCGAAGCCCTCGTGCGAGAGCGGTGCCCGCTCTGCGGCCGCGAGAAGGCCGATCACCACCTCCACGGCGGTGCCCGGGCGGGTGTCCTCCCCGTGGGCGACCCGTTCGAGGATCTCGCGCACGTGGGCGCGGTAGACGATCTCCACGCCCATCCGGGCGGATGCCTCATCGCCGCTCAGCAGGGCGAACGAGTGATAGAGCTTGTCGGCGTCCTCGGGGTGGCGCAGCTGCGCCTGCGCGATCTCGTCCTCGGCCCAGCCGATGCGCTCGAAGATCGACCCGAGCGCATCCTCGATCCCGGCCAGGATCTCGGCCGCTCCAGTGGTGACGTCAGTCATGGTGTCCTCCTAGATATGGGTTAGTTGACTTGACACCTACGAATATAGGAGGGGGGTCGGACATTGGCGCGCAGGCCGACAGTCGGGGCAAGAGAGAGGGGCGGAGCCAAGTCGGCTCCGCCCCTCGGTCAGCGGTGGATCAGGCGCGCTCGGCGTCCCAGTCGTCCACGTCCAGGCCGCTCCAGCCGTTCGAGCGGATGGACTCGATCACGTCCTCGGAGGTGATCTCCTCGGAGGCGAGATCGCCCGCGCCGTCGCTGTCGCGGGCGGCGACCGTCTTGTAGACGGTGAGGGAGATCGTGATGTCGAGGCGGACCTCGAAGTCGCGCTCGCGGGGCACCCCGTTCAGTTCGTCCGCGAGGCGGTCGTATTCGGCGCAGAACCCGGCGTAGTCAGCGATCCGGCCCGCCTTGTCCCAGAAGTCGACGAGGCGGGGGTCGCCGCCGTCCGTGATCTGGTCGAAGCGCAGCCGGTTGTTCTCCGCCTCGAGCTCGGCCACGCGAGCGAGCGCGTCGCGCGCCGTGGCCTCGGCCCGGGCGATCTCGCCGATGGCGACTGTCCGGTTGTCGCGGATGAAGCTGATCTCGCCCAGCTCGGCCGCGGTGTCGGTTCCGGTGGTGGTGATGTCAGTCATGATGTCCTCCCTAGAACGATGATTAGTTGACTTGACGTGTACAAATATAGGGGCCACCTCCGACATTGGGAGGTGGCCCCTATCCGCCTAGGGAGTGACGGGGATCAGGAGGTCATGGCATCGACCTCCTCGGCCCATGCCTCGGGGTCGGCCTCGGCGCACTTGCGACGGATCTCACCGGCGATCTCGGCCATGTCGGCGGTGTCGTAGACCGTGGCGAGGGCCTCGGCTTCGCGGCGGGTGAAGTGCTCGAAGAAGTCCTCGCCCACCTCGATCCGGCCCAGCAGCTCGGCCAGCTCGCGCAGCTCGGCGCGCAGCCGGTCGAGCACCTCGGCGGGGGAGTGTCCCGGCTCGTAGACCGGCTCCAGGTTCCCCGCGCTCGTGCGCTCGGCCACGATGCGCCCGCCCTGCCATTGCTCGCGGGTGACGCTCGGCTCCTCGCCGGTCCACTCGGTCTCGATCAGCACCGTCGCGGTCTGGTAGCGGTGCGTGAACGCTTCCCCGAACGTGGCGAGTCCCTCGGTCTCGTACTTGTCGTGGTACGCCAGGTGCGCACCCTCATCGTCGAGACCGAAGTCCGAGTCGAATCCGAGCGCCCGCCCGCCCAGATAGACCCGCTCCTCGCGGAGGCTCTCGCCGATCTCCAGGCCGTGCTCGCGGTCCACGCTCGCGTTCCACAGCGCCACCATGCTCTCCAGCGCGGCGACCTCCTCCCGGTTCGGGAAGGTGATCGTCACCGATGTCCACATGCTCATGTCAGGCCCTACCTTTCTTGATTAGTTGACTTGACAGCTACTAATATAGACATAGGTTCCGACATCGGGATCACAGCACCGAAAGAGGCCGAAATGACCGCCCAGACCATCGCTACCGCAGAGGCCGCGCTCGCCGCACTGACCGGCAACGTGACCCACCGACCCACCGACCACGAGATCGCGCTCGCAGAGGCACTGCAGGCGCTCGTGAGCGACCACACCGCCCTGCTGGGCGAGGGGCACTGCGCGAGGGCGTGGGAGGAGGGCGTCGAAGCCGCGCTCTACGCCGTGACATCCCCCGAGCCGGGAGCACCGTTCAGCGTCGGGCCGAACCCCTACGAACCCGCCAGCTAACCCGCCTCGGCGCGCAGCGCCGAACCGACCACAGGAACGGGGGAGAGGATGACCGCCAGCACCCTCCGGCAGCCGATGCCCAGACCCCAGAGCTACGCCGAATACGAACGCGCCCGCCCCCACATGATCGACACCGCAGGCCGCCCCCTCGAACTCGCCTGGTGCCGCCCCTGCAACCGTGAACACTTCACCGTCGAACCCCACGCCGCCGATGTGCCCTGCCCCCGCTGCAAGGCCACCGCAGGGCGCTGCACCCGCCCCTCCGGCCACGAGGCAGACGCCTGGCACAAAGACCGCCTCGACGCCTTCTATGCCCTCTGTGACGCACTCGAATCCGCAGGGCACCCACAGGTAGCCCGCTGGCCGTAGACCCCCCACAGCGGCAGGCAGCCGGCTCCCCAGAACGGGCCACCCCAGCACGCCGCCGGAGGGCGCGCAGCGCCGACCCCACCGAGGCCGGAGGCCCGGCCTGCCGGGCCGACCCGGAGGGGCGCGCAGCGCCCCGGACCCTCCCCGACGG